>NZ_PIYS01000028.1:0-73674 GCF_002835605.1 Pseudomonas fluvialis
CCTGGCATCGGATTTTTTATGTCTCTGCAACAGCAACTGCTCGACTTAGGTGAACTGTTCAACTTCTCGGATCTGAGCACCTTCACCCAAAACATCCCGATCGAGTGGGTGGCATCCGCTCTGGACTTGTCCGCCCAGGCCACCATAAGGCGGCGGCGTCTGCCCAGCGATCAGGTGCTCTGGCTGGTGCTTGGCATGGCCTTGTTCCGTGACGAGCCGGTGCATGAGGTCGCACGACGCCTGAATATCTGTGCCCAGGGGCTGGCCTCTCACGACCTGCTGGCCCGAAGCGGTGTCACCGAGGCGCGTAAACGATTGGGTGCCGATCCGGTTGAGTGGCTGTTTCGTCAGACGGGTAACCAGTGGGGTTGCGAGCGCTATGAGGGCGATACCTGGCAGGGCCTGCAAGTATTGGCCGTGGATGGCGCACTCCTGCGCACCCCAGACACGCCTGAACTCCGAGAGCATTTCGGCTCCGGCAATACCTCCACCGAGCGCCAGACGCCGTTTCCCATGCTGCGACTGGTAGCCCTGATGAACGTGCGCTCGCACCTGATTCTGGATGCGCAGGTGAGTCCCTACCGGCGCAGTGAGATGCGCTTGGCCGATGAGTTTATGCAGCAGATTCCCAATCAGTCGGTGACGCTGTTCGATAAGGGCTTCTGGAGTGCCGACTTGCTGTTGCGCCTGGGCGCCGCAGGGGAAAGCCGGCACTGGCTGATTCCGGCCCGCCAAGGGCTGGTTGGCGAGGAAGTCGCTCGTTACGGCAAGGGCGATCGTTTGCTGCGCATGAAGGTGTCGGCACAGGCACGAAAGCGCAACCCCGACCTGCCGACGCACTGGGAGGTACGTGAAGTCAGCTACGCCGTGAAGGACAAGATCAAGACAGTGCTCACCTCGCTGCCTGCGGATACTTACAGCGCCAAGACCATCGCCAAGCTGTATCAGGAGCGCTGGGAGATCGAGCTGGGCTTCCGGGATATCAAAAGCTCTCTGCAGCAGAATGCGATGACCCTGCGCAGCAAGGTAACGGAGCTGGTCTACCAGGAGGTCTGGGGCTTGTTGTTGGCCTACAACATCATCCGCCGCGAAGCCGGTCAGGCAGCCGTCGCCTTCGGCCGCTCTCCGGGCGACATCCGCTTCAAACCAGTAGCTCAATACATCGCCGTGCAATTGATCGTGATGGCGGCGGCCAACCCGATTTCAGCAACAGGAACACGATTGTCGGAGCTGAGAGCAGGAATCGGTGGGCTGTTTCTGGATCACCGTCCAAGGCCATCAAGACCAAGGACGGTGAAGATCTCAAAGACCCGTTATCCAGTGGATCGAAAGGCTGCTCCGCTTAAGTGAACAGCATTACGCATCACTGCGGGCTTTTTTGTGTCCATGGTGCCGGAGACAGGAATCGAACCTGCGACCTTCTCATTACGAATGAGCTGCTCTACCGACTGAGCTACACCGGCCAGGGGCTGCTTTGTAGCAAAACTGCCGGCCAGCGGCAAGGCGCTTGCTCAGGCCGTTTCCTCCAGGGCCCGTAAAAACGCCTCCAGCACGCGATGCGGGCGACGCTCGCGGCGCGTCACTGCAGCTAGGGTGATCGCGTAGCTGCGCGTCTCGGCTTTCAGTGCGCGCAGGCGGCCCTGCTGCACCCAGGCCGCCGCGTAGTGGTCGGGCAGGTAGCCAATATAACGCCCGGTGAGGATCAGGAAGGCCATGCCTTCGCGGTCCGAGGCGCTGGCCGTACAGTTCAGCCGCTGGTAATGGCCCTGCACTTCGGCAGGCAGGCGGAAGGTCGGGGCGATGGCATCCTGGCTGTCCAGGCGCGCATCCTCCAGCTGGGCGTCCTCGATAAGGAACAGCGGGTGGCCCACCGCGCAGTACAGCAAGGCACGCTCGTCATAGAGCGGGCGATAGTCCAGCCCGGACAACGCGCCCACCTGCGGCACCACGCCCACTTGCAGGCTGCCATCCAGCACGCCCTGCTCCACCTCGCCCGGAGTGGTCATGCGGATGTTGATCGGCACTTGCGGGCCCAGCTCTTTAAGCCGCGCCAACGCATGGGTGATACGCATGTGCGGCACCGTCACCAGGTTGTCGGTCAGGCCAATGTTCAGTTCGCCGCGCAGCTGCTGATGCAGGCCGTTGACCTCGGTGCGGAAACTCTCCAGCGCGGCGAGCAGTTGCAAGGTGGCCTGGTATACCTCGCGGCCCTCCTCGGTAAGCGCAAAGCCGGCGCGCCCGCGCTGGCAGAGGCGCAAGCCCAGGCGCTGTTCAAGATCGGCCATCTGCTGGCTGATCGCCGAGCGGCCAATGCCCAACGCACCTTCCGCCGCGGCGAAGCCACCGCACTCCACCACGCTGCGGAACAGCTTGAGCAGGCGTACATCGAAATCGCTGACCTGGGCCAGGGTATGCGGGCGTGCTGCAGGCATTGTTTAGCAGAACCTTAACTGAACATCATAAAAGCCATGTTTTACTGACTTTATGCCCATGGCACGCTGCCGGCAACCCTTCCCGCCGCCTGCGAGACCTGCCATGAACCTGCCGCACCGCGCCGACCCCGTCGTCGCCAGCCAGCTCAAGCTGGACGCCCACTGGATGCCCTTTACCGCCAACCGCGCCTTCCAGCGCGATCCGCGCATCATTGTCGGCGCCCACGGCAACACCCTGATCGATGACCAGGGTCGCCAGGTGTTCGACAGCCTGTCCGGCCTGTGGACCTGCGGCGCCGGCCACTGCCGCAGCGAAATCCAGCAGGCGGTGGCCCAGCAACTGGGCAGCCTGGACTACTCGCCGGGCTTCCAGTACGGCCACCCGCTGTCGTTCCGCCTGGCCGAACAGATTGCCGCGCTGATGCCCGGCGACCTCGACCATGTATTCTTCACCGGCTCCGGCTCCGAGTGCGCCGACACGGCAGTGAAAATGGCCCGCGCCTACTGGCGCCTGAAAGGTCAGCCGAGCAAGAGCAAGTTCATCGGCCGCGCCCGCGGCTACCACGGCGTGAACATCGCCGGCACCAGCCTCGGCGGCATCGGCGGCAACCGCAAGATGTTCGGCCAGATGATGGACGCCGACCACCTGCCGCACACCCTGCAACCGCACCTGGCGTACACCCGCGGCATGGCCGAAACCGGCGGCGTGGAGCTGGCCAATGAACTGCTGAAACTGATCGAACTGCACGACGCCTCGAACATCGCCGCGGTGATCGTCGAGCCGATGTCCGGTTCGGCCGGGGTGATCGTGCCGCCCAAGGGCTACCTGCAGCGCCTGCGCGAGATCTGCACGCAGCACAATATCCTGCTGATCTTCGACGAAGTGATCACCGCCTTCGGCCGCCTGGGTACCTGGAGCGGTGCCGAGTACTTCGGCGTTACCCCGGACATCATGAATACCGCCAAGCAGATCACCAACGGCGCAGTGCCGCTCGGCGCGGTGATCGCCTCACGGGAGATCTACCAGACCTTCATGCAGCAGCCGGCCGCGCCGCACATGATCGAGTTCAGCCACGGTTATACCTACTCCGCCCACCCGGTCGCCTGCGCCGCCGGCCTGGCCACCCTGCAACTGATGCAGCAGGAACAGCTGGTACAGCAGGCCGCCGAACTGGCCCCGCAGTTCGCCGACAAGCTGCATGGCCTCAAGGGCAGCCGACACCTGCTGGACATCCGCAATTGCGGCCTGGCCGGCGCCCTGCAACTGGCGCCACGCGATGGCGACGCCGTGATCCGCCCCTACGAAGCCGGCCTCAAGCTGTGGCAAGCCGGCTTCTACGTGCGCTTTGGCGGCGATTGCCTGCAGTTCGGCCCGACCTTCAACACCCGTCCGGAGCAACTGGACAGCCTGTTCAATGCCGTCGGCGATGTCCTGAACAGCCTCGACTGATACGCCCTGCCCCTCGCCCGCCACGGGCGAGGGGTGTTCCGCATACCCCCTACGAGAGCCATGCCATGAGCACCATCGCCCACCTGATCAACGGCGAAATCGTCTTCCGCAGCGGCCGCACGACTGCGGTCTACAACCCGGCGCTGGGCGCCGCCATCCGTCAGGTCGAACTGGCCGACGCGAGCACCGTCCAACAGGCCATCGAGGCCGCCCAGACGGCTTTTCCCGCCTGGCGCAATACCCCGCCGGCCAAACGCGCGCAGGTGATGTTCCGCTTCAAGCAGTTGCTGGAGGCCAACAAGGACAAGATCGCCGCGCTGATCAGCGAAGAGCACGGCAAGACCCTGGAAGATGCGCTGGGCGAACTGCAGCGCGGCATCGAGAACGTCGAGTACGCCTGTGGCGCACCGGAGCTGCTGAAGGGCGAATACAACCGCAACGTTGGCCCGGCCATCGACAGCTGGAGCGACTTCCAGCCGCTCGGTGTAGTCGCCGGCATCACCCCGTTCAACTTCCCGGCCATGGTGCCGCTGTGGATGTACCCGCTGGCTATCGTCTGCGGCAACTGCTTCATCCTCAAGCCGTCCGAGCGCGATCCCAGCTCGACCCTGCTGATTGCCGAACTGCTGCATGAAGCCGGCCTGCCCAAGGGCGTGCTCAACGTGGTGAATGGCGACAAGGCCGCCGTGGACGCCCTGATCGAAGCCCCCGAGGTCAAGGCCATCAGCTTCGTCGGCTCCACGCCGATCGCCGAGTACATCTACCGCGAAGCCAACAAACACGGCAAGCGCGTGCAGGCCCTCGGTGGCGCGAAGAACCACGCCGTGGTGCTGCCGGATGCCGACCTGGACAACGCCGTGAATGCGCTGATGGGTGCGGCCTACGGCTCCTGTGGCGAACGCTGCATGGCCATCTCGGTGGTGGTAGCGGTCGGTGATCAGGTCGCCGACGCACTGATCGAGCGCCTGGTGCCGAAGATTCAGGCGCTGAAGATCGGCGCCGGCACCGCTTGCGGCCTGGACATGGGCCCGCTGGTCAGCGCCGCCGCACGTGACAAGGTCAAGGGCTATATCGATGCCGGCGTGGCACAAGGCGCCAAGCTGGTGGTCGACGGCCGGCAACTGGTGGTGCCGGGCTGCGAGGACGGCTACTTCGTCGGCGGTACGCTGTTCGACCAGGTGACCCCGCAGATGAGCATCTACCAGGAGGAAATCTTCGGCCCGGTGCTCTGCGTGGTGCGCGCCGCCAGCCTTGAGCAGGCCATGCAACTGATCAACGACCACGAGTACGGCAATGGCACCTGCCTGTTCACCCGCGACGGCGAAGCCGCCCGGCTGTTCTGCGACGAGATCGAGGTGGGCATGGTCGGCGTCAACGTGCCGCTGCCGGTGCCGGTGAGCTACCACAGCTTCGGCGGCTGGAAGCGCTCGCTGTTTGGCGACCTGCATGCCTACGGCCCGGACGGTGTGCGCTTCTACACCAAGCGCAAGACCATTACCCAGCGCTGGCCGCAGCGCGCCAGCCACGAAGCGGCGCAGTTCGCTTTCCCGAGTAACGGTTAAGCGGCACACAGGGCTGGTCGCAGGACTGGCCCTTTCTCATGCCGTGCGAATTTTCGTAGGTATCGTAATGCTGAGAAGTACAGCGCTATTCACCCCACAGGCGCGCCTTCAGCCGAACACGTTCTCACGGAAACACTGCTGGATATGCGCCACTTCCTCGGCGCGCGCCTGCAATGCCTGCAGGCAGGCCGGGTCGAACATCTGCCCGGCACGCGCGGCCATCCAGGCAAACGCCTCGGTATTGCTCCAGGCCTGCTTGTAGGGGCGCTCGCTGGTCAACGCATCGAACACATCAGCCACCGTGACGATGCGCGCCTCCAGGGGAATCCCCTCGCCTACCAGGCCACAGGGATAGCCCGTGCCGTCATAGAGCTCATGGTGGTGCATGACGATATTGCGCAACATCGGCACCTGGCTGACGCTGGCCAGGCCGAAGTTGTCCAGCAACTGGTCGATCAGCTGCAGGCCGGCGCGGGCATGCTCACGCATGATGCGCTGTTCTTCGTCGTCCAAGCGGCCGGGCTTGAGCAGTACGCGGTCGGGGACGGTGATCTTGCCCAGGTCATGCAGCGGCGCGAACAGGTAGATGTGCTCGACAAAGCTGTCATCCAGCCCCTTGGCCGGGGCGATACCCTGGGCGATCAGCCGCGCATAGCGCGACATGCGCTCCAGGTGGTTGCCGGTTTCCGGGTCACGCGCGTGGGTCAGGTTCATCGCCGACTTGAGTGTGGCGAGCAGCGTACGCACGCTGGAGCGTTCGTTGTAGACCATCAGGCTGGCCAGGTGGCCAAGCACGTCCAGCTCGCTGAGCAGCGCCCCCTGAAAGGTTCCGGCTTGCCGGGCATTGAAGAACACAAAGCCGAAGAAATAGCCGTTCACGCACATCGGCAGGGTGTAACTGGCCCGGTAGCCGGCTTCCAGCAGGGCTTGAACATGCTGTTTGTGGCTGTCTTCCAGCACGCTGAAGTCGTTGATCACCCGCGGCGTCTGGCTCGCCGCCACCGTCTGCAACCAGGTCGTGTCATGCAGGCGCGCATGATAGAAGGGCAAGGCATTGGCGCCGTTTTCCACGGCGACGAAGGTTTTTACCCAATCGCTGCCATGGTCATACAGCGCCACAGCCAGGCGCTGCACTTCGGGATACTTCTGTTGCAGGGTGTGCAGGAGCTGTTGCAGCTTGTGCTGTAGCGGCCCCTGCTCCTGCCATTGGTGAAGCTGCGACATACCTTGCCCCCACATGCTGTCCGTACAGGGAAGCTTAGCCAAGTCACGCGGGCAGGCACAGTATCTCGCCAGTAGTCCGTTCGGCATCCGACGCCTCCTGGCGCCGGTGCCACAAGCGTCCGATCAGTTCTGCGTGCTGCAGGCATCGGCCAGGGTGCGGTAGCGCAATACGCGCTCGGCACCCTTGGAGTCGCGGTAGGTCATACGCGCCTCCACGGGACCACAGTGCTTGCTGGTGTCGGTTTCCACACGCAGTACCTGGGCAATGTCCAGAGCCTGGCCGTAGTGGTAATCCTCAATAGGCGTATCCGAAGCGTGAGCGTTGCCGAGCAGGCCAAGGGCCAGCAGGACGGTAAAGGCATAGTGCATCTGTCGTAACCTCGTGCTGATAACAGAATCCCGCCAGGGCCGGGCTGGTCGCTGGCGGTGAGTACGGGGCAGATGCTAGGGAGCCGCATGCACGACTTGAAATCACTTTTGCCAATAGTGGCTATCGCTTGACAGGCCTACCAACGCGGTGGTGCGTAGTAATAGCTGTGCCGGCCAGCATCACGCAGGCCCTGCTGATAACCCTGCTGGTAACCCTGCCGATAGGCCTGCCGCGGCTTGTGCGGACGATGGTAGTGGGACGGCTGCTCGCGCCGCTGCTCCCAGCGGGCAAACCCCTGGGGCTGGCCATGCGCTCGTCCGTAGTAGCCGGACTGCGGCGCGTAACCCTGCTGGCGCGGTGCCTCATGGCGCTGCCCGGCGAGCACCGAGCCAAGTGCCACGCCCGCCACGGTTCCGATGATCCAGGCTTCCCGTTCGCCGGCCTGGGTATGACCCGCCAGCAGCAAACCGACTGACAACACAGCCACAGGGGGCAGATGACGCAACATGGCGAATCTCCTCAGGGGACAGGAAATACCGCGCGCCGACTGGCGCTGCGGTTGCCTGATATGACCTGCGCCGCCCTGAGCAAGTTGCACCGCTGCCAGGTAATTTCTTCTTTACAGCAGGCCCAGTTCCTTGGCCCGCGCCACGGCCTGGGTGCGCCGCTCCACGCCGAGCTTGCTGTTGATATGCCGGGCGTGGGTTTTCACCGTATGCAACGAGATGAACAGTCGCTCGCTGATCTGCTGATTCGAGTAGCCCTGGGCGATCAGACGCAATACATCGCTCTCTCGACCAGACAGCGGTTCGGTCAGGTTGCCTGGGGTGACCGGCAGTGGACTGGAAAGCACTGGCAGGTAACCGAGCAACTGGTCGCGTAGCGGGCCAGGCGCGCAGGCTTGCAGGGCGCCACGCCAGGTTTCCGGTTGTCGCTGCAACAACTCCAGCAGTGGCATCAGTGCCCCACCCTCGGCCACCTGCAAGGCGTCGCCCAGCACCTGCTGCGCCTCGACCGAGCGCCCGGCGCCCTGCAGCAGGCTGAACAGCCGGGTCTGCGCAATCAGTGCCAGCAGCTGGCCGCCTTGGCTCTGCGCCTGCCCTATCAGCCCGCGCAGACGCCGCTCAGCCTGCGCATCATCCCCTTGCAGGTGAGCCAGGCGAGCCTGATAGAGCTGGATATGCAGGGGCAGTTGCGGGTGGAATTCCGGCGCTGCCGCCGCTTCTTCGCCACTGTAGGTCAGAGCCAGACGAGCCAGCCAGGCAGCAGCCATCTCCAGCTGCCCCTGGGCCAGCCACAGCTCACATTTGACCAGGGTAATCATCGCCAGGTAGTACACCGGCGGAACATCCCAGCTGTGCATGAGCCGTTCCGCCTCAGCCAGCTGGGCGAAAGCCGCATTGAAATCCTGACGCCAGCCAGCACTCCGCGCCAGCACACAATAGCCCAGCAGCAGACTGATATCACGACACTGCCGCGCCTCGTGGATACCGGCGGCAAAGCAGGCTTCGCCGGTTTGCCAGTCACCTTGCAGGGTCAGCAGGTAACCCTGGTACAGGGCCAGGCGTGCACGAATCGCGTAATGCCGCTGGGCCGGCAGGTCGGCGAGCAGTGCCTGCCCGGCATGGATCTCAGCCAAGGCGCGGCGCACTTCGCCACGCGCTTGCAACACGCGCGCGCGGTCATAGTAGGCCAGCGCCTCGAACAACGGATTGCCCATGCGCTGGGCCAGCTCCAGGGCATCGCGATTGAGGCCGCGCGCCCGCCACAGGTCGCCACGCGCCACGGCCAGGTTGGCCAGGGTCGACAAACAGAGCAGGCGCTGCCCGGCTTGTTCATGCCCGCCACTGGCCAGCGCCTCGCTGCAATAGGCTTCGGCACGTCGGGTATCACCGCGCCCGCGGGCAATGAAGCCGCTGAGTGCCAGCCACTGTTGCAGCAAGCCCTGCTGGCTCGCGCCGTCACGTGCCGGCAGGAAGCGCGCCAGACAGTCGCTGAGTTCTTCAGCCGCATCCAGCTGGCAGGCCAGCGCCAGCGCCCAGCCGTAGAGGATGATCAGGCGCGGCGTGCTGGCCAGCAGGCTGTCGGGGAGGTCCATCTTCCAGCGCAAGAGTTGCCCGACATTCTGTTCCGCCAACAGTTGCTCTTCGGAAAGATTCTGCACCAGGCTGGCCGCCACCTCTGGATGACCGGCACGCAATGCCTGGTCAATCGCTTCATCCAGCAGCCCCTGGCCACTGAACCAGCGGCAGGCGCGCAGATGCAGGCCGGCCAGCGGCTCGCCAGCCTGCTCAAGACGGTTGCGCAACAGGTCGGAGAACAGGTGGTGATAACGAAACCAGCGGCCCTGCTCGTCGAGCGGCACGAGAAACACCTGGTTGGCCTGTAACTGGGCAATGATCGGCTGGCTGTCATGGGCATCGCGCAGTGCATCGCAGAGCTCTGCGCAGAAGCGCTCAAGAAAAGCGGTGCGCAATAAAAACCCCTGCACCTCCGCGCTCTGCCGCTCGATCACCTCTTCCAGCAGGTAGTCACGGATCAGTCCCTGGTCACCCTGCAGGCCACGCTCCAGCAGCGCCGGTTCGGCTGACTCCTGCGCCGCCAGCAGCCACAGGCGCAAGCCCGCCACCCAGCCTTCACTACGCGCCAGCAGCGCACTCAGCAGCTCAGCGGGCAGGCCAGCCCCCTGCGCACGCGCCAGATCGAGCATCTCGGCATCACTCAGCCGCAGGTCCTGTTCCTGCAGCTCCAGCAGTTGCCGGGCCAGGCGCAGGCGCGCCAGGTGCCAGTCAGGGCGCTGACGACTGGTCACCAGCAGCAGCAACCCCTGGGGCAGGTGGTTGAGCAGAAACTGCAGGCAACGATCCAGCACCTCACCCTGCGCCAGATGGTAGTCGTCCAGCACCAACAACAACGGAGCCGACGCCTGCGGGAGTGCTTGCCACTCATCGAGTAGCTCGCCCAGCCACTGTTCGAAGGCGAAGGGCTGGTGACGCTGGCGCAAGCGCAACTGAACCAGTGCTTCCTCGCCAAAGCCCGCGCGCTGTTCACGCAAGCCAAGCAACAGTCGCTCAAGGAAACGCCCGGGATCGGCATCGCGCGCACTGAGCCCAAGCCACAGGGAATGCCAGGGGGCTGGCAAGGTTTCACAGCACTCGATGGCCAGCGAGCTCTTGCCGAAGCCCGCCGGAGCGCTGATCAGCAGCAGCCGTCCAGTCAGCCCCGCGTGCAGACGCTGGCACAACTGCGGACGCGACAGGTAGCCCGGTGGCAAGGGGGGGCGATAGAAAGAGCTGGCCGTCTCAATCATCACCGAACTGCCTGCCAAGCCGTCATTCATTGCGCAAATCCCTGCTATCCCACGTGCCGCACACCTTACCTTGAGCCCTCGCGCGGGCAAAGCGGGGTTTTCCATAGGCATAAAAAAACCGGCCCACCAGGGGCCGGTTCTTCATACAGCGAGGCTTAGCGCACGCCCGCCTGGCGCAGGGCCGCCGGGGTGTAGTCGCTTTCCTTGGCCGGGAAGCCAAACTCGTAGGCCTGCTTCTCTTCGTTCTTCATGCCCAGGGCAAGGTAACGACCGGACAGCAGGTCATACAGGGTTTCCACGGTGTACCACGGTACCTGATGGTTGTAGTAGTACTGGTTGTGCGCTTCGGCAACACGCCACAGGGTGCCACGGCCGTCGTAGTGGTCGATGGCACTGGCTTGCCAGGTATCTTCGTCGATGAAGAAGTCACGCTTGGCATAGATGTGACGCTCACCCTGCTTCAGGGTAGCGGTCACGTGCCATACGCGGTGCAACTCGTAACGGCTCAGGTCCTGGTTGATGTGGCCAGCCTTGATCACGTCGGCGTACTTCAGGTCCGGCGAGTCCAGCTTGTAGGTGTTGTAGGGAATGTAGATTTCCTTCTTGCCGTTGAGCTTCCACTCGTAGCGATCCGGAGCACCGTTGTACATGTCGAAGTTGTCGGAAGTACGCAGGCCGTCGGCGGCGGTACCCGGACCGTCATAGGACACCTGCGGAGCACGACGTACACGACGCTGACCGGCGTTGTACAGCCAGGCCAGACGCGGTTCCTTGACCTGGTCGAGGGTCTCGTGAACCAGCAGTACGTTACCGGCCAGACGCGACGGAGCAGTTACGCGCTGTTTGAAGTAGAACAGCACGTTGCTTTCCTTGCTCTTGTCCACGTCGGCCAGCGCACCACGGAAGGTGAACTCGTCAACGAAGTAGACCAGCGAGTAGGAACCGTTGGCCTGCGGAGTGGCCTGGGTCACGAAACGCTTGACGCTACCACCCCGGTAACGGGTGATGTGGTTCCAGATAACTTCCAGACCGTTCTGCGGGATCGGGAACGGGTTGGCGGTATCGAAGTTGGCCAGGCCGTTGCCGTTCTGCACCATCACGGTGTTGGTGGCATTGCGCTTGGTCGCTTCGATCACGCTATCCGGCACGGTGGCGCTACGGTGAGTCGGGTAAACCGGCATGCGGTAGCTTTGCGGATAACGCTTGAACATGGCCAGCTGGCCGGGGGTCAGCTTGTCCTTGTACTGCTCGACGTTCTCGGCAGTGATGACGAACAGCGGCTTCTCGCTGGCAAACGGATCCTGCAGGAAGCCACGCGCATCCACAGCACCCGCATTCTTCGGCAGACCACCGGTCCAGGCCGGGATGGTGCCGTCGGCATTGCCAGCCATTTCCGCACCCAGCGGAGTCAGGGTAGTGCCCAGCTTGGCGGCTTCATCGGCAGAAACCGCTGCCATCACGCTGCTCGCCAGCAGGGACAGGCCCAGCACACCGGTTTGCAGCAGGAGTTTCTTGGCTTTCATCGTATCTTTCGTCCTTATTCTGATGATCTGCACAAATTAGAAGTTCATACCGAAGCTGAGCGAGACGAAGTCACGGTCAACCGAGGTGTTGTACTTGCCACCGAAGAACTCGGTAACTGCCAAGTTGGCGGTGTAGGTGTTCTGGTATTCCGCTTCCAGACCCAGGCTGACTGCCTTGGCACCTTCAGTAAACAGGCCGTTGGGGCCGTAGCCATCGACGTCATGCGACCAGGCCACACTCGGACGCAGGTTTACACCCGCGAATACATCGGGGTAGTCCCAAATCGCGCGCGCGCGGTAGCCCCACGAAGTGCTAGTGGTGAAGCCATCATCCTCACAGAACTCACTGACGTTTTCACCATTGCGGTTATTACCCAGCGTCGACACGTTCAGACCTTGACAAGCAGGGAAGACACCAACGCCAGCAATCGCATAGTTCCCATTCAAAGGACCTGGCCCGTAAATCGGATCACGACCGTAACGCAGTTCACGACTATTTTCCAAACCACCAACATGGACAACACCAACTTCACCAACCAGGGTCAAGCGCGAGGCTCCCATTACCTGATCAAAGAAGTGGGTAAAAGTAGTCTGCAACTGGGTTATTTCTTTACGCCGATAACCGTTTGCGGTAGCGCCAAAGCCTGAATCAATAAGAGATACATTACCAACGCCCGCCCCTTGGTAAGTGGGCCCTGCCGCCCCAGAGAGCTGAGTCAACGGTTTAAGACCCGCATAAAGAATATCAGTCGAGTTCAGCTGTACTGGTGCATTTGGACGATAACTCAGCTCACCACTCCACGCCGTACCTGTAGGCAACGTAGTAGAGAAGCTAACACCATATAGACGAATATCTTCCGGATATTCAATGAAGTAATTTCCTGCACCAGCAGCAAGAATCGGCCCCAAAGCAGCACGGCTAGCCAAATCAGCATTAACAAAACTGCCAATTGCACCATATGCTGCAGCCGAGCCAGCTTGCGCACTAAAAATAGGCGCACGACTATGATAATTCATAGCATAAAAGCCAAACTCAGTATCAAGAGGCTCAAACATATAACGGAAGGCCAAACCCCACTGACCATCATCTCGAGCATCTCTATCTTGCGCACGGCGAACCAAAACACCCTCACCGTTTATATCTACTCCAAATAGACCTGCAGCCCCCAACGCCGTCGGAGGAAGAGACGAGCGAGAGCGTAATACACGAAGATTATCAGCACACCCATCAGAAACAATATCCGGCTGCGCAAAGAAGGTGCCGCAGTTATCGACCACGGTCTGATCCCACTCCAACTGATAAAATGCCTCCATAGACAGATTATCAGTCAGACTCTGTGCAATATAAAACATATTAACCGGAATCAGACCTTCCTTGATCTCCGCCCCCGGGCGACGGAAAGCAGATACATCGACAGGATTAACAGAGTTAATGCTGTTTTGAATAAAAGTACTTTCACCCCAGTTAATTACCTGCTTACCCAAGCGAACAGAACCCGGCTGATCCATCACGGAATAGTTGTGATAGACAAAGGCATCGAGAATCTCACCCCCCGAGGACTGCGCACCCTCTTTGCGGTTGCTGTCGCTGATATCCTTGAACAGACGCGACTCATCTTTCAACTCAAAGTCATACCAGTATTTACCACGAACAAACACCCCCGAATCGCCATATTTCAACTCAAGGTCATGCACGCCTTTGAAAATCTTTGAGAAGGTTTCCCCACGCTTGAAGTTGAGCTTGGAATCATCAGAAGTCTGAGACAGGCCGCGACCACCATTATTGAAGCCAATCAAGTCTTTGTCCGCCTTGGACGTCGACCAACTGGCACCAACCGACAGCGAGGAGTCCAGCTGACCTTCAATTTCCCCAATGTTGAAGGTAACGCCAAAGGCGGGGGCGGCAAGGGTGGATGCGAGGCTGACAGCCAGCGGCAGTTTTGCCAGGCGCCAGGTTTGCTTGGTTTTGGTCATCGACGCTACTCCATGTGTTTTTGTTATGGATGTACGAACTATATCGCTTGCGAGCGGTGCCGCCTGATCCCTCGAAAGAGTGATTTGCGACCCCCCGGATGCCTCTGCTAAACCGCCCCGAACTGCTCTGGCACGGGGCAAGCGCACAGAATCGCTAATAGACAGCAAATTGCGGGCCAAACGCTCGTTTGACCCGGCAGTCATTTTGTAGCCCAGCACCCGCGCAGGCTACAGGGTAGACAGGAACGGGCTACCGGCAGCCTGCCATTGCTGGATATCCAGGCGAATACGTTTCTTATCCAGCTTGCCAACGCTGGTCTTGGGAATTTCGGTAACAATTGCCACCTGAGTCGGGATTGCCCACTTGTTGATATGCCCCTGCTCGACAAAGGGTTTCAGGTGTTCCTTGAGCTGCCGTGCATCCAGTGCCTGACCATCGCGCAACACCAGCAAGGCAAACGGCCGCTCTCCCCACTGCGGATCGGGCACACCGACCACCGCCACTTCGCGCACCGCAGCGTGCCGGCTGATCAGGTCTTCCAGCTCCAGCGAGGACACCCACTCTCCCCCAGTCTTGATGACATCCTTGATGCGGTCACGAATATCGATGTAGCCCATGCTGTCGATGCAGGCGACATCGCCGGTATGCATCCAGCCGTGCTCCCACAGTTCGGCGCCCTTCTGCGGCTCGCGGAAGTATCCCTGGGTCAGCCAGGGCGCGCGCAAGACCAGCTCGCCCTGGCTTTCCCCGTCATGCGCCAGAAAACGACCCTCAGCATCCATCAGTGCGGCGTCCACCAGGGGCACCGGGATACCGGCCTTGACCCGGTAAGTGACCTGTTCGTCGTCACCCGCTGCGCGCAATTCATCATTGATGTGCGCACAGGAAATCAGCGGACAGGTTTCCGACATGCCGTAGGCGGCTGTCAGCTGGATCCCTTTGGCCTTGGCGGCACGGTACAGCGAGGTATTCAGCGCACTGCCACCGATGATCAGCTTCCATCCGGCAAAGTCGACACCCTCAGCCGCCTTGGCATGCATGACCATCTGCAGAATGGTTGGCACGCAGTGAGAGAACGTCACCTGCTCGTCACGCCACAGGCGCACCAGCAGTTCCGGATCGTAACGCCCTGGATAGACCTGTTTGACCCCCAGCATGGTGGCTACGTAAGGCACACCCCAGGCATGCACATGGAACATCGGGGTGATCGGCATGTACACATCATCGGTACCCATCAGGCGGATACTGTCGAGGCTGCCGAGCACACTGGCCATCGACAGGGTATGCAGCACCAGTTGCCGGTGGGTGAAGTACACCCCTTTAGGGTTGCCTGTGGTGCCGGTGGTGTAGAAGGTAGTCGCCAGCGAGTTCTCGTCGAAGTCCGGGAAATCGTAGTGGCTGGAGGCCCCGGCCAGCAGGCTCTCATACTCGCCCAGCAGGTTCGGTAGCGCGGCGTTCTGTTCACCCGCATCGCTCAGCAGCAGGGTGCTCTGCACCGTGGTCAACTGCCCGGCGATAGCCTGGTACAAGCCGACAAACTCACTGTTGACCAGTACCAGTTTGTCCTCGGCATGATTCATGGTGTAGAGAATCTGCTCGGGCGACAGACGAATGTTGATGGTATGCAGCACGGCACCAATCATCGGGATGGCGAACATGCATTCCAGGTATCGATGGCTGTCCCAGTCCATCACCGCGACTGTATCGCCAGCCTTTACACCCGCAGCGCTGAGCACATTGGCAAGGCGCGCCACACGCTCGTTGAAGGTGGCATAGCTGTAGCGCAACTGGTCGCGATAGACGATTTCACGGGTTTTTTCGTAGCGTGCACCCGACAGCAACAGGCGCTTGATCAGCAAGGGATAGGCGTAGGCGTTGTCCGCCGCGGGGAGAATACGGGTCTGCAGCATGGCATTACCTTGGACTTGTTGTTGTAGAAGAAGCCATCGCCGGCGGGATAGCGCCGACGCTTGCTGCACTCTAGTCAGCCAGGCAATGCTGATTCATCAGTCAAAGGAATGATTTGCCAGACCGGTAGCGCGCCACATCAACGGCTACCGGCAGGCCACAGACTAATCGCCGATGCGCCAGCCGTTACTGATCGGGTAACGCCTGTCACGCCCGAAGCCACGCTGGGTAACACGCGGCCCAATGGCCGCCTGACGGCGCTTGTACTCATTGATATCCACCAGGCGCAGTACACGCTGCACCGTGTCGGCGGCAAAACCGGCGGCAATGATGGCCTGTGCGGACTGATCTTCCTCGACGTAGCGGCGAAGGATTTCATCGAGTACGGGGTAAGGTGGCAGCGAATCCTCGTCTTTCTGGTCGGGCGCCAGTTCGGCGGAAGGCGGACGGTCGATGACCCGCTGCGGAATGACCTCTCCGGCCAGGCTGTTGCGGTATTCGCAGAGGCGGAACACCAGGGTCTTTGGCACATCCTTGAGCACATCGAAACCACCCGCCATGTCGCCATACAGGGTGGCATAACCCACGGCCATCTCGCTCTTGTTGCCGGTGGTCAGCACCAGATACCCCAGCTTGTTGGACATGGCCATCAACAAGGTGCCACGGCAACGCGCCTGGAGGTTTTCTTCCGTGGTATCGCGCTGGCGACCGGCAAACACCGGCTCCAGGGTATTCATGAAGGCCTCGACCATCGGTGCAATCGGTAACACCCGATAGTTCACGCCCAGCGTACGGGCCTCGGCTTCGGCATCCTCCAGACTGATCTGCGCCGTGTAGTGATACGGCATCATCACTGCGTCCACCCGATCGGCGCCCAGCGCGTCAACGGCGATCGCCAGGGTCAGGGCCGAATCGATGCCGCCGGACAGCCCCAGCAATACCCCCTTGAAGCCATTTTTCCGCACATAGTCGCGCACACCAAGCACCAGCGCCTGGTAGACACAGGCCTCCAGCTCGGGCAAAGGCGCGCAAGCACCCGCCTGCACGCGCAGGGTGCCGGCTTCGCGATAACAGTCCACCTGCTCCAGGCTTTCCGTAAACGCCAGTGCACGCTGCAGCACACGACCATCGGCGGCCATCACGCAGCTACCGCCATCGAATACCAGTTCGTCTTGGCCGCCGACCTGGTTGACATACAGAATCGGCAGCGCCACTTCACTCGCCCGCTGCGCCAGCATGCGCTCGCGCTCGGCCTGCTTGTCCAGATGAAAGGGTGAGGCATTCAGGCTGACCAACAGCTCGGCGCCGGCGGCCCGGGCCTGCGCTGCGGGCTCGGCGTGCCAGATATCCTCGCAGATGGTCAGCCCCAGGCGTACCCCCTTGACCTCGACCACACAGGGCTGCTGCCCTGCCGTGAAATAGCGCTTTTCATCGAATACCTTGTAGTTGGGCAGGCGCTGCTTGGCATAGCGCGCCTGCACCTGACCGTCGGCCAGCAACACGGCGCAGTTGTAGCAATGCTCACCCTCACGCCAGGGCAGACCGAGCAGCAGGCTGATGCCCTGCACGTCCTGGCAGAGACGCTGCAAAGCCGCCTCGATACGTCGCTGCATGCTCGCACGCAGCAGCAGGTCCTCGGGCGGATAGCCACACAGGCTCAACTCCGGCAACACCAGCAGGTCAGCCTGCTGCTGGCGGGCCTGTGCCGCTACCTCGATGATGCGTTGCACGTTGCCATCGATATCGCCCACCCGCAGGTTGAGCTGGGCCATCACGACTCGCAAGGCCGGGGTCATTGCCGCTCTCCAGAAAAACACGGCCCAGCGGCCGCCAAAGGCGGCCATTGTCCCGCATTGCCTGGCCCCCGACAACGCGCCCAGGCGTTTGCCGCAACGCAGCCAGACACCCTAAACTGCAAGCCCAATCTTCCTGCGAGCCTGTCATGGGTATTGTCCGTCTTGTTATTCTGCTGGCCCTGATACTGGCCGCCCTGTGGCTGTGGCGACGCCTGCGACGCAGTGCCGGGCAGCCACCACGCGACAGTCAGCCGATGGTGCGCTGCGCCCACTGTGCCGCCTTTGTCCCGCAACAGCGCGCGATTGCCTTCCAGCAGCAATGGTACTGCTGCCCCGAGCATCTCCCGCAGGATCGTTCGTGAGCCCGCAGGACCTGGCTTTCAGCGGCGCCCCCGCACGACGCCTGCTGCGCCTGTACCATCTTTACCGGCTGAGCATCGGCCTGGCGCTGCTGGTGCTCATCGCCAGCAGCCTCGACGACCAGTTGCTGAACATGGCCCACGCCCAGCTGTTCCGCTACGGCAGCTGGTTCTACCTGGGGTTCAACCTGCTGGTGACCCTGCTGGTCAATCGCCCACGTCACCTGTTACAGGTCTTCAGCCTGGCGCTCGGCGATATCCTGCTGCTTGGCGCCCTGTTCTACGCTGCCGGCGGCACCCCCAGCGGTATCGGCCATCTGATGGTCATCTCCGTGGCGATCGCCAATATCCTGCTGCATGGACGCATCGGCCTGCTGATCGCGGCGGCAGCGGCCAGTGGCATCATCTACCTGACCTTTTATCTGAGCCTGGCCCATCCTGGGGCAGCCGGGCAGTTCCTGCAGGCTGGCGGTCTGGGCGCGCTATGTTTTGCCGTGGCCCTGTTTGTCCAGGGACTGACCAAGCGCCTGCAACAGAGCGAGAGCCTGGCCGAGCAGCGCGCCGCCGAGCTGGCCAACCTGGAAGAACTCAACGAGCTGATCATCCAGCGCATGCGCACCGGCATTCTCGTGCTGGATAGCCAGCACCGGGTTCTACAGGCCAACCAGGGCGCCCTGAGCCTGATCGGCAAGAACAAGCTGGTGGGAAAAATTCTCGACCCCTTCGCCCCGGAGCTGATCCGCCGCCTGCAGCAATGGCTGATCAATCCGACGCTACGTTCGGAAGGTCTGCAGACCTCGCCGACGGGCCCACTGCTGCAACCCAGCTTTGTTCCCCTGCAGCGTAACGGGCAGACACACACCCTGGTCTTTCTCGACGACCTGTCGCAGGTCGCCCAGCAGGCCCAGCAACTCAAGCTGGCGTCACTGGGACGCCTGACCGCCGGCATCGCCCACGAAATCCGCAACCCACTGGGGGCCATCAGCCATGCCGCGCAACTGTTGCAGGAGTCCGAGGCACTGGACCCCGCCGACCAGCGCCTGGCGCAGATCATCCAGGACCATTCGCGGCGCATGAACCTGGTGATCGAGAATGTCCTGCAACTGTCACGCCGACGCCAGGCCGAACCCCAGCTACTCGATCTGAAATACTGGCTACATCGCTTCGCCAGCGACTTCCGCAGCAACCACGCCAGCGACAAGTACAGCCTGCACCTGGAAACCAGCAGCGGCAGCCTGCAGACGCGCATGGACCCGCACCAGCTGACCCAGGTAATCAGCAACCTGGTACAGAACGGCCTGCGTTATAGCGCCCAGCGCCACAAGCACGGCCAGGTCTGGCTCAAACTGTTCCGTGACAGCGACAGTGATCTGCCAGTACTGGAAGTGCTGGACGACGGCCCTGGCGTGCAGCCGGAACAACTGCAGCACATTTTCGAACCCTTCTTTACCACCGAGAACAAAGGGACCGGCCTGGGCCTGTATATTTCTCGCGAGCTGTGCGAGAGCAACCAGGCCCGCCTCGACTATGAACCCCGCGAAGGCGGCGGCAGCTGCTTCCGCATCACCTTCGCCCACCCACGCAAACTGAGCTGAGCATGACCCGCCAGAGAGCCCTGATCGTCGACGACGAGCCCGACATTCGCGAACTGCTGGAAATCACCCTGGGTCGCATGAAGCTCGATACGCGCAGCGCCCGCAATGTTCGCGAAGCACGCGACTGGCTGGCCCGCGAGCCGTTCGACCTGTGCCTGACCGACATGCGCCTGCCCGATGGCACCGGTCTGGAACTGGTGCAGTTCATCCAGCAGCGCTACCCGCAAACCCCGGTGGCGATGATCACCGCCTATGGCAGCCTGGACACCGCGATTGGCGCGCTCAAGGCCGGCGCCTTCGACTTCGTTACCAAACCGGTGGACCTGGCGCGCCTGCGCGAACTGGTCAACAGCGCCTTGCGCCTGCAGGAGCAGCAGGCCGGCGATGCCCCCGGCGACGAGCGGCTGCTCGGCAATTCGCCACCCATGCAGCAGCTGCGTAGCCAGATCGGCAAGCTGGCGCGCAGCCAGGCACCGGTCTACATCAGTGGCGAGTCCGGCAGTGGCAAGGAACTGGTCGCCCGCCTGATCCATGAGCAGGGCCCGCGCGCCGACAAACCGTTCGTGCCGGTCAACTGCGGGGCCATCCCTTCCGAGCTGATGGAAAGCGAATTCTTCGGCCACAAGAAAGGCAGTTTCACCGGAGCCATCGAAGACAAGCAGGGCCTGTTCCAGGCGGCTCAGGGCGGCACGCTGTTTCTTGACGAAGTGGCCGACCTGCCGCTAGGCATGCAGGTCAAGCTGCTGCGCGCCATTCAGGAAAAAGCCGTGCGGGCGGTCGGCGGACAACAGGAAATGGTGGTGGATGTGCGCATCCTCTGCGCCACGCACAAGGACCTGGCTGCCGAGGTGGCTGCCGGGCGCTTCCGCCAGGACCTGTTCTACCGGCTGAACGTCATCGAGCTACGCGTACCGCCGCTGCGCGAGCGCCGCGAGGACATCCCGTTGCTCGCCAGCGTCCTGCTGCAACGCCTCAACCAGTGCAGCCATAACAACGTGCAACTGAGCGAGGATGCCATCACCAAGCTGCAGAGCTACCGCTTCCCCGGCAACGTGCGAGAGCTGGAGAACATGCTGGAGCGCGCCTACACCCTGTGCGAGCACGAGCGGATCGAGGCACGCGATCTGCGCCTGGCTGATAGCAGCCTGCCCAGCGACGGCGGCGAAACCAGCCTGGCCCTGGTCGACAATCTGGAAGACTACCTGGAAGCCATCGAGCGCAAGCTGATCATGCAGGCGCTGGAAGAAACCCGCTGGAACCGCACGGCCGCGGCCGAGCGCCTGGGCATGAGCTTTCGCTCCATGCGCTACCGCCTGAAAAAGCTGGGTATCGACTGAAGCCAAGACCGACTGGTCAACCATGAGGCTTGCAGGTCAGTGAACAAGCGTTAACCATATTGATACTTTCAACTGCAAAGAGCTCACCATGCTGCGATTTCTTCCCGCCCCCCTGCGCGGCCTGATAGCCAGCCTGATCCTGGCAGCCAATACCCTGTTCTGGTGCTGGCCGCTGTTCGCCCTGGCCCTGCTCAAGCTGCTCATCCCCATCCCGTTCATCAAGCGCCAACTGCGCTTTGTCATGCACTGGATCGCGGAAACCTGGATTGCCATCAACAGCCTGTGGATGGACCTGGTACAACCCATTCGCTGGGACGTGCAGGGCCTGCAGGGCCTGGACAAGCAGCACTCCTACCTGGTGACCAGCAACCACCAGAGCTGGGTGGACATCCTGGTGCTGCAATACCAGTGCAACCGACGCATTCCGCTGCTCAAGTTCTTCCTCAAGCAGGAGCTGATCTGGGTGCCAGTGATCGGCCTGTGCTGGTGGGCGCTGGAATTCCCCTTTATGAAACGCTACAGCAAGGCCTACCTGGCCAAATACCCGGAAAAGCAGGGCAAGGACCTGGAAACCACCCGCAAGGCCTGCGAGCGCTACAAGACCAATCCGGTATCGGTGTTCAATTTTCTCGAAGGCACCCGTCTTACCCCGGCCAAGCACAGCCAGCAGCAGTCACCCTTCCAGTACCTGCTCAAGCCCAAGGCCGGCGGTATCGCCTTCGTCCTCGACGCCATGGGCGAGCAGCTCAGCGCACTGGTCAACGTCACCCTCCACTATCCCGACGGCAACCCGAGCTTCTGGAGCCTGCTCAGTGGCCAGGTACACAGCGTGGTGATGCGCGTGGAAACCCTGGAAATTCCCGCCGAGTTCCTGGGCAAAAGCTACGACAGCGATGAACAGTACCGTCTGCAGTTCCAGCAGTGGGTCAACCAGCTATGGCAAGCCAAGGATCGCCAACTGCAGGACCTGCACCAGCGTTATCCGGTCATTCGCCGCTGATCCTTAACGCTCCGCTGATAAGAAAACGCCCCGCTGATGCGGGGCGTTTTGCTAGCGACACACGTTAATACTGCGCGTTGGGCAACGGCCGCAGATTGATCTCGACACGGCGGTTCTGCGCCCGTCCGGATTCTGTGGCATTGCTGGCCACCGGCTGGTCAGGCCCCATGCCGCGCGTGGTAATACGCATGCCGTTAACGCCCTGCGCCATCAGGTAACTGGCCACACTCTGCGCACGACGCTGCGAGAGATTCAGGTTGTAGGCGTGAGCGCCCACATTGTCGGTATGCCCGACAATCTCGATGCTGTTCTGGTCGTACTGGCGGAAGGAGTTGGCCAGGTTGTTCAACGGCGCATAGAAGTTGCCGGCGATATCGGCAGAGTTGGTGGCAAAGGTGATGTTGCCCGGCATGATCAGCTGGATATTGTCTCCCTGGCGCTGCACCTCGACCCCGGTTCCCTGCATGCTGCGGCGCAGCTCGGCTTCCTGTTTGTCGGCATAGTAGCCGTAGCCACCACCCGCCGCCGCACCTACGGCCGCGCCAATCAGCGCCCCTTTGGTACGGTCCTTCTTGCTGGACGTCGCCGCCCCCACCGCCGCACCGGCAATCGCCCCGACAGTGCCGTAGGTGGTCGACTTGCGCATCTGTCCGTCATCGCGCACATAAGGGTTCTGCACCGCACAACCAGCCCCCAATGCCACGGCAGTGGCCAGCAAGAGCATTCGCGAAGGTCTGAACATCATGGTGAATCTCCCGTATTCAACAGCCAGGCCAAGTGCCTTGCCGAATTGGAGCACGCCGGGCGGAAAAGATTCCGTGCTCAGGCACGCACGAAGGGGTTGTCACGCATTTCGTCGCCCAGCCGGGTATCCGGGCCATGCCCGGTGACCACGGTGGCATCCTCGTCCAGGCAATACAGGCGCTGGCGAATCGAGCGCTCGATGGTCGAGTAATCGCCACCCCACAAATCCGTGCGACCAATACCGCGTTTGAACAGCGTGTCACCGGCAATCAGCAACTTGGCATCGGCAAACCAGAAGCTCATCGAGCCCGGCGTATGACCCGGCGTGTGCAACGCCACACCACAGCCGCAGGCCAGCTCCTCGTCATCACTGAGCCACTGATCCGGCGCCGGCACCGGCGTGTAAGGCACACCAAACATGCGGCACTGCATCTCCAGGTTGTCCCAGAGGAACTGATCGTCCTTATGCAAATGCAGGGTCGCGCCGGTCTTCTCCTTCATCTGCCCCGAAGCGAGAAAATGATCGAGATGGGCGTGGGTGTGGATGATGCTCACCACCTTCAGCCCATGAGCCTCCAGACGCGCCATGATCAGGTCAGGATTGCCGCCCGGATCTACCACTACGGCCGTCTTGGTCACAGGGTCGCCGATGATCGTGCAGTTGCACTGCAAAGGCCCGACAGGGAAGGTTTCGCGGATCAGGGCGGGGGTTTCACCGGGCATAGGTACTCCAGAGCAAAGTAGTTCGTGCGCGTTCGGCGCAGGAAAGTTGTGCAATGACGCTTCACGCGCAATATTCGGCAAGCACAGGAGCAGTCTCGCGACAAAATCGGCCGAAGGCTGCCTGGCGCAGAGTCAATGCGCTGCGATTTTACGCTAGCAGCTCGCCCTGGCCGAAAAAAGCACGAGGAACTCGTAGCCACTTGCCAGCTCATCACTAAAACGGCCATGCGACACTCGTCGAACAAAATGACTCTATGGCGCTTTTCGGTCACAGGCTAAAATCGCCCATCGGCCCACCACGGCCCTGACTCAACGAGAGGTTATACAGATGTCCGATATCGTCATCGTCAGCGGTGCACGCACCCCCATGGGTGGTTTCCAAGGCAGCCTGGCCAGTGTGCCGGCAGTCGAACTGGGCGCACTGGCCATTCGTGAAGCGGTAGCCCGCGCCGGCATCGCCGCCAGCGACGTCGAGGAAGTGATCATGGGCTGCGTACTGCCCGCCGGCCTCAAGCAGGGCCCGGCGCGCCAGGCGGCCCTGAATGCCGGGCTGCCGGCCGCCACCGGCTGCACCACCATCAACAAGCTGTGCGGCTCGGGCATGAAGGCCGTGATGCTGGCCCATGACCTGCTCAAGGCCGGCAGCAACCGCGTGATGATCGCCGGTGGCATGGAGAGCATGTCCAACGCGCCCTACATCATCGAGAAGGCCCGTACCGGGCTGCGCATGGGCCATGGCGAGATCAAGGACCACATGTTCTTCGACGGCCTGGAGGATGCCCGCAGCGGCCGCCTGATGGGCTCCTTCGCTCAGGAAACCGCGGACCAGTACGGGATCACCCGTGAGGACATGGACGCCTACGCCATCGAGTCGCTGAAGCGCGCCCAGGCCGCCATCCAGAACGGCGAACTAGCCAGCGAGATCGTCCCGGTCACCGTCACCAGCCGCAAGGGCGAGGTGCTGGTGAAGGATGACGAACAACCGCTGACCGCCAACCTGGACAAAATTCCGACCCTCAAGCCGGCCTTCAAGAAAGACGGTACGATCACCGCAGCCAACGCCAGTTCGATCTCCGACGGTGCCAGCGCCCTGCTGCTGATGACCGCCGAGGAAGCCGCCCAGCGTGGCCTCAAGCCGCTGGCGAAGATCGTCGCCCATGCCACGCAGAGCCAGGACCCGAGCGAGTTCACCCTTGCGCCGATCGGCGCCATGAGCAACCTGTTCAAGAAGACCGGCTGGAGCAAGGACGACGTCGACCTGTTCGAGATCAACGAAGCCTTCGCCATGGTCACCATGCTGGCCATGCGCGAGCATGGCCTGGATCACGCTAAGGTCAACGTCTACGGCGGCGCCTGCGCCCAGGGGCATCCGGTGGGTTCCACCGGCTCGCGGATCATCCTCACGCTGATCAATGCGCTGCAACGCAAAGGCGGCAAGCGTGGTGTAGCTTCGTTGTGCATTGGTGGCGGCGAGGCCACCGCAGTCGCCATCGAGCTGCTGTAAGACCTTTCACGGTGCCTGCCTGGCAGGCACCGTGCCTCTCCGCCGGCTCTACCAGCCGACCCCCAGGCCAATCAGGTAGCGCCGCTGCGACTGGGTCACACCCAGGCCGCGCACCTGGTCCAGCTCGTACAACAAGCTCAGGCGAGCCCAGCTGTTGAGGCGATAGCGCAAGCCCATTTCGCCATCCAGCACATAGTCGATCTGCTGGATGTCCGGCATCTGTAGCTTGGCATTGCCGTAGAGCTCGACACGCGTGCCCCACAGCAGGCGTTGATAATCCGTCTCCAGCGACCAGGTATCAAAGGTCAATGCACGCTGCTCACCTTCCAGACGAAAGCGATTGCGCATCAGGGTCATGTCGAAGCGCCCCAGTTCATCGTCCCAGAACAGATAGCCGGGCCCCATGCCGATGCTACGCTGACGGCGCAGGTCTTCCATGGCATCCTCCTGCCAGTCCAGGCTGCTTCGCCAGTACAACTGCTCAGCGAAGAAGCGATCGAGGTCGTACTCCAGCTCCCAGTTATCCTTGGTCTGCGCATCATTCTTACGCTTGTCTTCCAGCTCACCCTTGAGCAGATGTCGCCACGGGCCATGTTCAATACGCGTATCACCCTTGATCTTCAGCTCATCGGTGTCGTCCGCTTCGCGCTCGATATCCAGCTTGAAGTCGAGATTGCCTTCCCAGACCAGGTCATCGACCAGTTGCCGTGGCGGCACAGCACGATTGATATCACGCAGAGGCAGGGTTCGCGGAGTCTCTCCAAGCAGCCGAACCTGCCCAGGTTCCGCGGCCTGCAGGCGTTGTGCTCGTTCAGCCGTCACCCCTTCACCGCGCAGCATCAGGGCCGTTTCGGAACTTAAGGTCTGGATATTCTTCCAATCGATGACCACTCGCCCGGCATAAGTGGTATCCAGCACCAGCTTGCCGCCATCCATCAGTATGATGGTGCCACTCAGGCGGTCACCATTGTTCAGCCACACCGTATCGGCCAGGGCTGGCCAGGCCAGCATGCAGAGGAAAAGCACACGCCACATGGAATCAATTCATCACCGTGAGTCAGAAGCTGCACAGGATGCCTGCAGGCCAGCCTCTGCAACAAGCGCCAGTGAGCGGCGCGCGGCACTCTATGCCGTGTTGGCAGGCATACCCCAAGGCTATTTGCTGAGCTACGGACAGCTCGCCGAACTGGCCGGCCTGGGCCGTGCGGCACGCTGGGTAGGCCGGGAGCTGGCCCTGTTGCCGGATGACAGCCAGTTGCCCTGGCACCGCGTCGTTGCGGCAGGTGGTCGCCTGAGCCTGCCGGCGGACAGCCTGGCCGGGCAAGAACAGCGCGCCAGACTGGCCGCGGAAGGTGTACCCGTGCTCGGCGCACGTGTCGATTTGCGACGCTATGGCTGGCATGCCCAGCCTCCCAGGGGGTAGAGTGCCCGCTTTATTCCGCCTGTCTGCTACAAGGCCTGTCAGTCGATGACCGAAAATACCTGGCGCGCCGCCCTGGCCGCCTATGCCAGCCCGGCGACCCTGGTGCTGCTGCTGCTGGGCTTTGCCGCCGGCCTGCCCTACATGCTGGTGTTCTCCACCCTGTCGGTGTGGTTGCGCGAAGCCGGTGTCACCCACCAGACCATCGGCTATGCCAGCCTGATCGGCCTGGCCTACGCGTTCAAATGGGTCTGGTCACCCATGCTCGACCAATGGCGCCTGCCATGGATCGGTCATCTTGGGCGACGTCGCTCCTGGCTGGTGCTGTCACAGGCCCTGGTGGCAGCGGGGCTGGCCGGCATGGCCCTGTGCGACCCACAACACAACCTCGGCCTGTTGATCGGCATCGCCGTGGTGGTGGCCTTCGCCTCGGCCACCCAGGACATCGCCATCGATGCCTATCGCCTGGAGGTCGCCGATGACAGCCGCCAGGCTGCGCTGGCTGCCAGCTACATGGCCGGTTATCGTGTGTCGGCCCTGCTGGCCACCGCCGGCGCGCTGTACTTTGCCGACTGGTTTGGTGCCAACGACGGTCTCTACCATTACAGCGCCTGGTCCAGTACCTACCTGCTGTTCGCCCTGCTGATGCTGCCAGCACTGTTCACCAGCCTGCTGATGCGCGAGCCACAACGCGCCGCCGACATCAGCCGAGGCAACGGCCACAGCCTGCTCAGCCAGTTGCTCTCGGTACTGGTACTGATTGTCCTGCTGATCTCCGTTCCGGCACTGTTCACCCAGCTGTACAACACCGGTTTCAATGCCGCCCTCGAAGGCGGCGACCCACTGAGCCTGGTCACCGAGGATCGTGCTTTCCTGCGCGCCATCCTCTACGCCATCCTCACCGCACTCTGCCTGTCCAGCCTCGGCCGGCGCAGCCTCACGCCGGTGCTTACCCCGGTCAACGACTTCATTCGCCGCTATCGTTGGCAGGCCCTGCTGATGCTCGGACTGATCGCCACCTACCGCCTCTCCGATACGGTGATGGGCGTGATGGCCAACGTGTTCTACATCGACATGGGCTTTACCAAGGAACAGATCGCCAGCATCAGCAAGCTGTTCGGCCTGGCCATGACCCTGATCGGGGCCGGAGCCGGCGGCTTGCTGATCGTGCGCTTCGGCATTCTGCCGATCCTGTTCATCGGCGGCCTGAGCTCGGCAGCCACCAACCTGCTGTTTGCCGTACTGGCCGGGATGGGTGCCGACCGCGACATGCTGATCTTCACCATCAGTATGGACAACTTCAGCTCTGGCCTGGCCACTGCGGCCTTTGTCGCCTACTTGTCGAGCCTGACCAACCTGAAGTTCTCTGCCACGCAATACGCCTTGCTCAGCTCAATCATGCTCCTCCTGCCGCGCCTGATCGGCGGCTACTCCGGCAGCCTGGTGGAGAAGCTGGGCTATGAGCAGTTCTTCGTCACCACCGCGCTGCTGGGTATCCCGACCCTGCTGCTGATCGCCCTGCAATGGCGCAACCAGCCCCTGCAGCCTATGCCGGCCAGCAGCGATGACGCGACACAGCCCACAGCAGAACAACGCTAAGCCAGGCAACCAGTCACTGCATGATTTCCGCCCATAAAAAAAGAGCCCCGCAGGGCTCTTTTTTTACCGGCTGGACGCTTACACGCCCGACGCCTTGGCCGCCGCTACGTCCTTGATGGACAGTTTGATACGGCCACGGTTGTCGACATCCAGCACCAGCACTTCAACTTCCTGGCCTTCCTTCAGTACGTCGGTCACCTTCTCCACGCGGGCATCGCTGAGCATGGAGATGTGGACCAGACCGTCCTTGCCGGGCAGGATATTGACGAAGGCACCGAAGTCGACGATGCGCTCGACCTTGCCGACGTAGATCTTGCCGATTTCCGCCTCGGCAGTGATCGACAGTACGCGTTGCTTGGCCGCTTCCGCCGCTTCCTTGGTTTCACCGAAGATCTTGATCGAACCGTCGTCTTCGATGTCGATCGACGCCTTGGTCTCTTCGCAGATGGCACGGATGGTCGCGCCGCCCTTGCCGATCACGTCGCGGATCTTGTCCTGGTCGATCTTCATCGCCAGCATGGTCGGCGCATTGGCCGACAGCTCGCTGCGCGACTCGCTGATCACCTGGTTCATCTGACCGAGAATGTTCAGACGCGCTTCCAGCGCCTGGTTCAGGGCGATCTCCATGATCTCTTCGGTGATGCCCTGGATCTTGATGTCCATCTGCAGCGCGGTGACGCCCTTGGCGGTACCGGCTACCTTGAAGTCCATGTCGCCCAGGTGGTCTTCGTCACCGAGGATGTCGGTCAGCACGGCGAACTTCTCGCCTTCCTTGACCAGACCCATGGCGATACCGGCTACCGGAGCCTTCATCGGTACACCGGCGTCCATTAGGGCCAGCGAGGCACCGCACACCGAGGCCATGGAAGACGAACCGTTGGATTCGGTGATCTCCGAAACCACGCGGATGGTGTACGGGAACTCATCGGCGCTCGGCAGCATGGCGGCCACGCCACGACGGGCCAGGCGGCCGTGACCGATCTCGCGACGACCGGTGGCGCCCATGCGACCACACTCGCCGACCGAGTAGGGCGGGAAGTTGTAGTGCAGCATGAAGGGGTCTTTCTTCTCGCCTTCCAGGGTGTCGAGCAGCTGTGCGTCACGCGCGGTACCGAGGGTGGCAACCACCAGGGCCTGGGTTTCGCCACGGGTGAACAGCGCCGAACCGTGGGTCTTGTCGAGCACGCCGACTTCGATGTTCAGGCCACGCACGGTGCGCGTGTCACGGCCATCAATACGCGGCTTGCCGTTAACGATGTTCTCACGCACGGTGCGGTATTCGATCTCGCCGAAGGCATCCTTAACTTCTGCGGCGGAAGGCTGACCTTCCTCACCGGAGAACTTGGCGACTACCTGATCTTTCAGCTCGCCCAGACGCGCATAGCGGTCCTGCTTGATGGTGATGGTGTAGGCCTCGGAGATGGCCGCACCGAATTCGCTGCGGATGGCGTCGAGCAGCGCGGTATTGGCCTGCGGAGCAGTCCAGTCCCAGCGCGGCTTGCCGGCTTCGGCAGCCAGCTCTTCAACCGCCTTGATCACCGCCTGGAACTCTTCATGGGCAAACAGCACGGCACCGAGCATCTGGTCTTCAGTCAGCTCCTTGGCTTCCGACTCGACCATCAGCACGGCGTCCTTGGTACCGGCCACCACCATGTCCAGGCTGGACGCCTTGAGCTGCTCGTAGGTCGGGTTCAGCAGGTAGCCGGTTTCCGGGTGGAAGGCTACACGGGCGGCGCCGATCGGGCCGTCGAAGGGAATGCCCGAGATAGCCAGAGCCGCCGAGGTACCGATCATCGCAGCGATATCCGGATCGGTCTTCTTGCTGGTGGACACCACGGTGCAGATAACCTGCACTTCGTTCTGGAAACCTTCCGGGAACAGCGGGCGGATCGGGCGGTCGATCAGGCGCGAGGTCAGGGTCTCTTTCTCGGAAGGACGCGCTTCACGCTTGAAGAAGCCACCGGGAATCTTGCCGGCCGCGTAGGTTTTTTCCTGGTAGTGCACCGACAGCGGGAAGAATCCCTTGCTCGGATCGGCACTCTTGGCGCCTACCACGGTCACCAGCACGGTCACGTCGTTATCGACGGTAACCAGTACGGCACCGGAGGCTTGGCGGGCAATACGCCCTGTTTCGAGGGTAACGGTCGACTGACCGAACTGGAACTTCTTGATAACCGGGTTCACGGTATTTTCCTTCTCTGTGTTGCCTTGGGGGAAATCCGCAGAAGGCCCGGGAATCGGCCCGAAGCATCCTGCAAGAAAGCCGAAAGCTGGAAGCCAGAAGCTGCAAGCGGGTGATACCCGATATGCAACTTCCCGCTTCCAGCTTCCGGCTTCACGCGAGCTACGTCTTAGCGACGCAGACCCAGGCGACCAATCAGGGCGCTGTAACGAGTGGTGTCCTTGCCCTTCAGGTAGTCCAGCAGCTTACGACGCTGGTTAACCATGCGGATCAGACCACGACGGCTGTGGTGGTCTTTGCCGTTGGCCTTGAAGTGACCTTGCAGCTTGTTGATGTTGGCGGTCAGCAGGGCTACCTGCACTTCCGGAGAACCGGTATCGCCTTCAGCTTGCTTGTACTCGTTTACGATCTGGGCTTTTTCTTCAACGCTCAGTGCCATGGTAATGGGCTCCTAGAGTGAACAGGCCGGGACTGCTCCCGTGTTTTAAAAAGAGGCATGACCGTGCCTGTTGACAGCCACCCTCGTCATCCAGCCGGTTTCCCGACTGGATTCCGGTCATTCTGACCGAATCAGTCGACGCGGCGCCAGACGCCCGTCATCACTAACTTCACCAATTCCGATAAACCGACCCTGCTCATCAACCACCCGCAGCAAACCGAATGCTGGTGCTCCGGGAGCACGTACCGGCTGACCATGCAACCAGTAGTACGCCGAATGGGCACTCAACTCCACCAGAGGCCAATGTTGCAGGCCGCTATCTACCGGCAGGAGGAAGGCATCCAGCGCCTCGCTACCCGACTCGGCATGGGCCGCCTCCAGGGCCTCCAGGCTCACGGCCTGGGCCAGACTGAAGGGACCGGCCTGGGTGCGCCGCAATTCTGCAACATGCGCACCACAACCAAGCTGCTGACCGAGGTCTTCGACCAGGGTACGAATATAGGTACCCTTGCTACAGTCCACAGCCAAACGCAATTGCTCGCCTTGCCAGGCCAGCAACTCAAGCCGGGCAATAGTAACAGAACGCGCCTCGCGCTCCACTACTTCCCCCGCGCGAGCCAGCTTGTAGAGTGGCTGGCCGTCTTTCTTGAGCGCCGAATACATGGGGGGAATCTGCTGAATGGGCCCACGAAACCCCTGCAGAGCCGCTTCGATCTGTTCCGCAGTCAATGCAACGGGACGACGCTCCAGCACTTCGCCCTCGGCATCGCCCGTGGTAGTGGTCACGCCCAGCTGGGCGAGGGTTTCATAACCCTTGTCAGCATCCAGCAGATACTGGGAAAACTTGGTGGCCTCGCCAAAGCACAGCGGCAGCACGCCAGTGGCCAGGGGGTCGAGGCTGCCGGTGTGCCCGGCTTTTTCGGCATTGAGCAGCCAGCGCACCTTTTGCAGAGCCTGGTTGGAACTCATGCCGCGCGGTTTGTCGAGCACCAGTACACCATTGACCTGACGCCTTACACGCTTGACCTGCGCCATCTCAATCGTCCTGATGCTGGCGGTCTTCGGCTACCGCACGCTCGATCAGCGCCGAAAGATGCACGCCACGACTGACACTCTCGTCATAGTGGAAGTGCAGTTGCGGTACGCTGCGCAGCTTCATCAGCTTACCCAGCAGCATACGCAGGTAACCCGCAGCATCATTGAGAATCTCTAGGTTGAGCGCGATGCGCGGTGCATCGGCCTCGCCCATCAACGTGATGTAGACCTTGGCATGCCCCAGGTCGCGACTGACTTCCACCGCCGTAATGGTGATGAAGCCTAGCCGTGGATCGCGCACTTCACGCGGAATCAGCTGCGCCAGTTCGCGCTGCATCTGATCGCCGACCCGCTGGGTACGGCTGTAGTCTTTGGCCATAAAAGCTGCCTCAAGCTCCAAGCGTTACGCTTCAAGCTAAAAAATACCAAAAAGCCAAACGGCAAGCTCAACAGGTCGGCTAGGCCACCCCTTGAAACTTGCCGTTTGAGACGTGTCGCTGCTGGTTAGAGCGACCGCGCTACCTGGACCTTCTCGAAGACCTCGATCTTGTCGCCGACCTTGACGTCGTTGTAGCTCTTCACGGCGATACCGCACTCCATGCCGGCACGCACCTCGGACATGTCGTCCTTGAAGCGGCGCAGCGACTCCAGCTCGCCTTCGAAAATCACCACGTCTTCACGCAGTACGCGAATCGGACGGTTGCGGTGCACCGTGCCTTCGACCACCATGCAACCGGCCACCGCGCCAAACTTCGGCGAGCGGAACACGTCACGTACCTCGGCGATACCCAGGATATTTTCCCGCACATCACTGCCGAGCATACCGGTGAGCGCCTTCTTGACGTCCTCGATGATGTCGTAAATGACGTTGTAGTAGCGCATGTCGAGGCCTTCGGACTCGACGATCTTGCGCGCCCCTGCGTCAGCACGCACGTTGAAGCCGAACAGTACCGCATTGGAGGCGAGCGCCAGGTTGGCATCGGACTCGGTGATGCCACCGACGCCGCCACCGACCACACGCACCTGCACCTCGTCGTTGCCCAGGGTACTGAGCGAGCCTTGCAGGGCTTCCAGAGAACCACGCACATCGGCCTTGAGGACGATGTTGAGGGTTTTCTTCTCTTCCTGGCCCATGTTTTCGAAGATGTTTTCCAGCTTGCCGGCATGCGCGCGAGCCAGTTTGACCTCGCGGAACTTGCCTTGACGGAACAGCGCGACCTCGCGGGCCTTCTTCTCGTCGGCCACCACCATCATCTCGTCGCCAGCATCCGGCGTACCGTCCAGACCGAGAATCTCGACCGGAATCGACGGACCGGCTTCCTTGATCAGCTTGCCATTTTCGTCGAGCATGGCACGCACGCGACCATAGTTGACGCCAACCAGCACCATGTCGCCCTGACGCAGGGTACCGTCCTGAACCAGCACGGTGGCCACAGGACCCCGGCCCTTGTCCAGACGCGACTCGACCACCACCCCACGGCCCGGTGCCGCCGGCGTAGCCTTCAGCTCCAGCACCTCGGCCTGCAACAACACCGCCTCGAGCAGTTCGTCGACGCCCGTACCTACTTTCGCAGACACATGCACGAAGGGTGCGTCGCCACCCCACTCTTCCGGAATGACATCCAGAGCGGCCAGGCCGTTCTTGATGTTGTCCGGGTTGGCATCGGGCTTGTCGATCTTGTTCACCGCGACCACGATCGGTACGCCCGCCGCTTTCGCGTGCTGCACCGCTTCCTGGGTCTGCGGCATAACGCCGTCATCCGCCGCCACGACCAAGATGACAATGTCGGTAGCCTTGGCACCACGTGCACGCATCTGGGTAAACGCGGCGTGGCCGGGCGTATCGAGGAAGGTGATCATGCCGCGATCGGTTTCCACGTGGTAAGCACCGATGTGCTGGGTGATGCCACCCGCTTCCCCTGAGGCCACCTTGGCACGACGAATGTAGTCGAGCAGCGAGGTCTTGCCATGGTCGACGTGACCCATGACGGTAACTACCGGCGCACGGTGGAAGGACTCACCTTCGAACTTCAGCGACTCGGCCAGTTGCTCTTCCAGGGCGTTATCGCTGACCAGCTTGACCTTATGACCGAACTCCTCGGCAATCAGCTGTGCGGTTTCCTGATCGAGCACCTGGTTGATGGTCACCGGCGTGCCCAGCTTGAACATGAACTTGACCACTTCCGCACCCTTGACCGCCATTTGCTGGGCGAGCTCGGAAACGGTGATGGTTTCGCCAATGGCGACGTCACGCACGATCGGACCGGTCGGGCTTTGGAAGCCATGCTGATTGCGCTTCTTCAGCTTGGACTTGCCACCACGCCCACCGCGACGGAAACCGTCGGTTTCCTCATCGGTGCTGCGCGGCGCCACACGCGGCGCAGGCACCTTCTCTTTTTCCTTGGCAGAAGGACGATGCGCCGGCTTACGCTCACGACGCTCGTCATCGACACGTGTACGCTCGGGCAAGCGGCGTGCTTCTTCTTTCTTGACCTCGGTGACTGCAGCAGGCAGCTCTTCGACAGTTGCAGCAGCCAACTCAGCCTGCTTGTTCTGCACAGCCGCCTTGCTGGCCTGCTCAGCCTGACGGCGAGCCTCTTCAGCAGCCTGGCGCTTGTTCTCCTCGTCGGCGATCTTGCGAGCAGCCTCTTCAGCTGCGCGCTTCTCAGCCAGATCACGCTGCTTTTCAGCTTCGATCTCTTCCGGACTACGTTTGACGTAGGTTTTCTTCTTGCGAACTTCGACACTGACCGTCTTGCTACCCGCTACGCGCAGGGTACTGGTAGTTTTGCGCTGCAGGGTAATCTTGCGCGGCTCTTCCACCTTGGCACCGTGACTGCTCTTGAGGTGCGCCAGCAGCGCCTGCTTCTCGCTGTCGGTTACCACCTGGTCGGCGCTGGAGTGCGGCAAACCCGCCTCTTTCATTTGCTGCAGCAGGCGCTCGACAGGGGTATCCACCACCTGCGCCAGTTCTTTCACCGTGACTTGCGTCATGCACTTCTCTCCTCAGGCCGCAATCGCTTACTCGAACCAATGGGCGCGGGCGGCCATAATCAGCTTGCCGGCACGTTCTTCATCCATGCCGTCGATGTCGAGCAAGTCGTCAATCGACTGCTCGGCCAGATCTTCGCGGCTGACCACACCACGCACAGCCAGCTCTACGGCCAGCTCGCTATCCATGCCTTCCAGCGCCAGCAGGTCTTCAGCCGGATGAACCTCGGCCAGCTTCTCTTCGGTGGCGATGGCCTTGGTCAACAGGCGATCCTTGGCCCGCGCACGCAACTCACTGACGATGTCTTCGTCAAAGCCGTCGATACCGAGCATTTCTTCCATCGGTACGTAGGCAATTTCTTCGAGGCTGGTAAAGCCTTCTTCAACCAGCACCTGCGCCAGCTCTTCGTCGACTTCCAGTTCATCGATAAAGTGCTGGAGGATGTCGCCGGTTTCCGCTTGCTGCTTGGCCTGGATGTCCGCCTCGGTCATAACGTTGAGCGTCCAGCCGGTCAGCTGGCTAGCCAAACGCACGTTCTGACCACCACGACCGATAGCCTGAGCCAGGTTATCCTCAGCTACCGCGATATCCATCGCGTGGGCATCCTCATCAACGATGATCGCCGCCACTTCGGCCGGCGCCATGGCATTGATGACGAACTGTGCAACGTTGTCGTCCCACAGCACGATATCCACACGCTCGCCACCCAGTTCGCCAGAAACGGCTTGCACACGCGAACCACGCATGCCGATACAGGCGCCTTGCGGATCGATTCGCTTGTCCTTGGAGCGCACCGCAATTTTCGCGCGCGAACCCGGATCACGCGCAGCGCCCATCACCTCGATCAGCTCTTCGGCAATCTCGGGCACTTCGATACGGAACAACTCGATCAGCATCTGCGGTGCTGTGCGAGACAGGATCAGTTGCGGACCACGATTCTCGCTACGAATCTCCTTGAGCAAGGCACGCACGCGTGCACCAACCCGGAAGGTCTCGCGCGGAATGATGTCTTCGCGTGCCAGCAACGCTTCAGCGTTGTTACCCAGGTCGACGATGACGTTGTCGCGGGTCACCTTCTTGACAGTACCGGCAATGATGTCGCCGACTCGATCACGGTAGGCTTCCACCACCTGAGCGCGCTCGGCTTCACGCACCTTCTGCACGATGACCTGCTTGGCGGTTTGCGCAGCAATGCGCCCGAACTCAATCGACTCGATCTTCTCTTCAAGCACATCGCCGACCTTGGCATTGGCGGCCACTGCCTGCGGCATGTCGACGGTCAACTGATGCGCCGGGTCTTCGAAGTCACTTTCTTCAACCACAGCCCAGCGACGGAAAGTGTCATAGCTGCCATTCGCCCGATTGATGCAAACGCGCACATCCACTTCATCTTCGTAACGCTTCTTGGTGGCCGTGGCCAGCGCCAATTCCAGCGCCTCGAAAATCACCCCCGCCGGCACACCCTTCTCGTTGGATACCGACTCAACAACCAGCAGTATTTCTTTGCTCATCGCACGCCTCGCCTTTGGCAATCCGTTGGACCCGTCGGATCCGCGTCTCAATCAAAACGGGGAATAATATTGGCCTTGTCGATCAGATCGATCGGCAGCAGGTATTCGTGATCATCCACAAGAACCACGACATCCTGCTCCTCTGCTCCACGCAGCAGGCCCTGGAAATTGCGTCGCCCCTCAAAGGGCGAACGCAGCTTGATTTTCACCAGCTCGCCGGCATGCCGGGCAAACTGTTCCAGCGTAAACAGCGGACGATCCATACCGGGCGACGACACCTCCAGGGTGTACTCGCTGCTGATCGGATCCTCCACGTCCAGTACGCCACTGATCTGTCGACTGACCTTTTCGCAATCGTCAACCAGCACGCCATTGGCATGATCGATGTAGACACGCAACAGGGAGTGACGCCCCTGTGACAGAAATTCTACCCCCCAGCACTCATAGCCCAGGGCTTCGACCACCGGAGCCAACAAGGCCTGCAACTGTTCTAGCTTGCTCGACACTCGAACTCCTCGCGCATGCTTTGCAAATAAAAAATGGGCATAACGCCCATCACCTCATGCCGCCAGGACACACACCTGCGGCCAATGTCCCAGCTAGCAAAAAGCCCCTGAAAAGGGGCTTCGGCACTACTGGTTGCGGGGGCTGGATTTGAACCAACGACCTTCGGGTTATGAGCCCGACGAGCTACCAGACTGCTCCACCCCGCGTCAAAGCTGGAGCGGGAGTATACGGCTCGATACCTCAAGGGTCAACCGCACACACCAGAAACGCAGCGACCCGCCAAGGCGGGTCGCTGCAAGTTTGGTACCGAGGAGGGGACTCGAACCCCTACAGCCTGTGGCCACTACCACCTCAAGGTAGCGTGTCTACCAATTCCACCACCTCGGCAAACTTTCGCACTACTCAGTCACTGGAATATCTTCCTGCCCCTGAACAGCACCTTGCTCTTCCAGCACCGGCACATCTTCAACCGCCGGCGCTTTCTGTTGAACCTGAATTACCGCAGGATCCGGCAATCCAACTTGGCCCATTGTATCAGCTTTTTCTTTAGCAAAATACGCTAAACCCAAGCTGGTAATAAAAAAAGTTGCAGCAAGTACAGCTGTAACACGACTCAGAAAGGTAGCCGAACCCTGGCTACCAAATACCGTAGCCGAGGCCCCCGAACCGAACGAGGCACCCGCATCAGCGCCCTTACCCTGCTGAACCAGCACAAGACCGACAACAGCCAGGGCCACCAGCAGATGCACCACAATAACAACGGTTTCCAGCATGTCAGTTTCCCGCAGCGCGACAGATCGCACCGAATTCGTCTGCATTCAGGGAGGCACCACCAACCAACCCCCCATCGATATCCGGCATCGCAAAAAGCTCGACAGCATTCGTCGACTTCACGCTTCCGCCGTACAAAATCCGCAGCTTCTCTGCCACATCAGCATCGAATGCCGCCACATGCTGGCGAATCGCCGCATGCACCTGCTGCGCCTGATCAGCGGTAGCAGTCAACCCCGTACCGATGGCCCAAACAGGCTCGTAAGCCACTACCGCCCGAGAGAACGCCTGAACACCCAGCGCATCCAGAACAGCACTTACCTGTCCCAGCACCACATTCAGCGTCTGATCCGACTCTCGCTCGGCGAGCGTCTCACCTACGCACAGTATCGGCGTTATGCCACACGACTGCACAGCAGAAAACTTGCGCACCACCTGCTGATCGTCTTCACCCAGCAACTGACGACGCTCGGAGTGCCCAACCAACACATAAGTGCAGGAAAAATCTAGCAACTGCGAAGCACTCACCTCGCCGGTCAGCGCACCTTGGCCAGGCTCGACCGCGCAGTTCTGCGCCCCCAGGACAATTTCAGAACCCTCAAGAGCCTGAAAGACCTGCTCAAAGTGAACCAGGGACGGCATTACCGCCACTTCGACCCGACAATTCCGACACGCATCAAGCAAGCCAGTCAGCAGCTCAGCAACACTGGTGCGGGTACCGTGCATTTTCCAGTTACCGGCTACCAGGGGGCGACGCATGCCATACCTCGTCGTTCAAAGTGGGCGCAGATGTTACCCAAGCGACTAATCCCAAGCAAGCAAAATCAAGTACATAGTTGCGCCACCAGCCCCGCCAGGCGCTCTGCATGCTGGCGCACCTGCAGCGCATCACGTCCCTCGACCATAACCCGTAACAACGGCTCGGTACCCGATTTGCGCAACAAGACACGTCCTTCGCCGGCCATTTCTCGCTCAACATCGACGCACGCCTGCTGCAATTGTGGATGCTGCAAGGGGTCACTGGCACCAGCAGCAAAGCGCACATTGATGAGCACCTGCGGGCACAGCGCCAAAGCGCTACGCGCCTCAGCCAGGCTGACCTGCCAACGCCGCAGCGCCAGCAAAACCTGCAGGGCGGCGATCACCGCATCTCCCGTAGTCGTATGCTGACAACACACCAGATGCCCCGAGTTCTCACCCCCCAGCTGCCAGCCGCGTGCCAGCAGTTCAGCCATTACATAGCGATCGCCCACCTTGGCCCGCACGAAGGGAATATCCAGCGCCTTCAGCGCCAACTCAAGGCCGAGGTTACTCATCTGCGTACCCACAACACCACCGCTCAAACGCCCACGTTCCTGCATGTCGCGCGCGATGATGTAGAGCAGCTCGTCACCATCCACCACAGCTCCGGTATGGTCCACCATGAGCACACGATCACCGTCCCCATCGAAGGCAATGCCCAGATCCGCCCCCTGCTCCAACACTGCGGCCTGAAGACCTTGCATATGGGTAGAGCCACAGTTCTCATTGATATTCAGGCCATCCGGCTGATTGGCAATCACGTGAACCTGAGCACCCAACTCCCGGAACACGCTGGGCGCCACCTTGTAAGTAGCCCCATGCGCGCAATCAAGCACCAATTTGAGGCCAGCAAAACTGGTACTGGTCGGCACGCTACTCTTGCAGAACTCGATATAGCGCCCTGCCGCATCATTGATGCGCGAAGCCTTACCAATCTGTGCCGACTCAACCACCTGCATGGGTTGATCGAGCAATGCCTCGATTTTCAGTTCGATGTCATCAGGCAGCTTGGTGCCCTGCCCGGAAAAGAATTTGATGCCGTTATCGTCATACGGGTTATGCGAAGCACTAATGACAATGCCCGCATCAGCCTGAAAAGTCCGCGTGAGATAAGCGATCGCCGGTGTCGGCATCGGCCCCAGCAACATCACGTCCACACCGGCCGAGGCCAGGCCCGCCTCAAGCGCAGACTCGAACATATAACCCGATACCCGCGTATCCTTGCCCACCAGAATGCGACCGCGCCGCCCTTCCTGGCGAAACGCCATCCCTGCCGCCCAGCCTAGGCGCAAGACGAATTCCGGGGTAATGGGAAAAGTTCCGACGCGACCACGCACCCCATCGGTGCCGAAGTATTTACGTGCCATTGTTTGCAATCCCTAAGCTATCAAGGCGCTGAACCACGCGACGCGGATCGTCCTGAATCATGAAAATGAGCCACAGGCTGCTGACCACACCCGCAACACTCGCAACCACACGCCGTATAAAAGTACCGATCAATCAGCTTCGGCTACCGCCTCGAGCATGCGCAGTACATCTACCGTCTCGGCGACATCATGCACACGCAGGATATGCGCGCCCTGCTTAACAGCTAAAGCGGCCAACGCCAGGCTACCCGCCAAACGCTGATCCACCTCACGACCGAGCACCTTGCCAATCATGCTTTTGCGAGAAACCCCCACCAACAGGGGCAAGTGCAAGCCATGCAACGCCTGCATATGGCGAAACAATGACAGATTATGCGCCAGCGTTTTGGCGAAACCAAAGCCTGGATCGATCAGCAGTCGCTCGCGAGCAATTCCCGCCGCTTCACACGCCGCCACGCGATCAGCCAGAAAAGTCCTTACTGCTGTCGTTACATCGTCATACTGCGGGCTGTCCTGCATGGTCTGTGGCTCGCCCTGCATATGCATGAGGCAAACCGCCAGATTGCCCTGAGCGGCAGCCTGAAGGGCGCCATCACGCGACAACGAACGGACATCATTGATCATCCCGGCACCAAGCAGCGCCGCCTCGCGCATCAGCGCAGGACTCGAGGTATCCACGGAAACCAGTGCATCCAGGCGGCACACCAACTGCTCAACCACCGGCGCCACACGCTGCAACTCTTCCTCGGCAGATACCGGAGGCGCTCCCGGACGAGTCGACTCGCCGCCCACATCAATGATCGCCGCACCCGCTTCGAGCATCTGCTCAGCGTGACGCAGCGCCGCATCGATACGGTTATAACGACCACCGTCGGAGAAGGAGTCCGGCGTAACATTAAGAATGCCCATCACCTGCGGACGGGACAAATCAAGGGTCCGGCTACCACAAGGTAGCCGGAAGGGCTGCACAGCCATTGCAATGAACCTTAGTGCTGGCTGGCCGGACCGGCGATCGGTGACTGCACCGACTCATCCGGGGTGGCCGGCGCACTGGGCTTGCCGGAAGAGCCACCCTGCCAGTCACGCGGCTCACGCGGCGGGCGCCCGCTCATGATGTCGTCGATCTGCTCGGCGTCGATGGTCTCGAACTTCATCAGCGCTTCAGCCATCATATCCAGCTTGTCACGGTTATCTTCGAGCAGGCGCCGCGCCGTTGCGTAACTCTGATCGATGATCCGACGCACTTCCTGATCGATCAGCTTGGCAGTCTCTGCAGAAACATTGCTGTGCTGAGCAGCAGCACTCCGCCCCAAGAACACCTCGCCTTCTTCCTCGGCGTACATCAGCGGACCAAGCTTTTCCGACAACCCCCACTTGGTCACCATGTTCCGGGCAATCTGCGTAGCCCGCATGATGTCGTTGGAAGCGCCGGTGGTCACACCATCAAAACCCAGCGTCATCTCCTCGGCGATACGCCCACCAAACAGCGAGCAAATCTGGCTTTCCAGGGCACGCTTGGACAAGCTGTAACGATCTTCCTCGGGAAGGAACATGGTCACCCCAAGGGCGCGCCCTCGCGGAATGATCGATACCTTGTAGACCGGATCGTGCTCGGGAACCAGACGCCCGACAATGGCATGACCCGCTTCGTGGTAGGCCGTATTGAGGCGTTCTTTCTCCGACATGACCATGGACTTGCGCTCCGCGCCCATCATGATCTTGTCCTTGGCCAACTCGAATTCCTTCATTTCCACCAGACGCTTGCCGGCTCGCGCGGCAAACAGCGAGGCCTCGTTGACCAGGTTGGCCAGGTCGGCACCGGAGAAGCCTGGCGTGCCGCGCGCGATAACTGCCGGATCGACATCTTCGCCCATCGGCACCTTGCGCATGTGCACATTGAGAATTTGCTCACGGCCACGGATATCCGGCAGGCCGACCACCACCTGACGATCAAAGCGTCCAGGGCGCAACAACGCCGGATCCAGCACGTCAGGTCGGTTGGTCGCGGCAATCACGATGATGCCATCGTTCATCTCGAAGCCGTCCATCTCTACCAGCAACTGGTTGAGGGTCTGCTCACGCTCGTCATGGCCGCCACCCAGGCCAGCACCACGGTGCCGACCGACAGCGTCGATTTCGTCGATAAAGATGATACAGGGCGCATGTTTCTTGGCCTGATCGAACATGTCACGCACCCGCGAGGCACCGACACCCACAAACATTTCCACGAAGTCCGAACCGGAGATGGTGAAGAACGGCACCTTGGCTTCGCCGGCTACCGCCTTGGCCAGCAGGGTCTTGCCGGTGCCAGGCGAACCCACCATCAGCACACCGCGCGGAATGCGTCCTCCCAAGCGCTGGAACTTACCCGGATCACGCAGGAACTCGACCAGCTCGCTAACTTCTTCCTTCGCCTCGTCGCAACCAGCCACATCGGCAAAGGTGGTCTTGACCTGATCTTCGGAGAGCAGGCGTGCCTTCGACTTGCCAAAACTCATCGGCCCGCCTTTACCGCCAGCACCGCCCTGCATCTGACGCATGAAGAACATGAATACGGCGATGATCACCAGGATCGGGAAGCTCGCCACCAGCAGTTGAGTCCAGATGCTCTGCTGCTCAGGCTGCTTGCCGACGATGGTCACGTTGTTGTCGATCAAATCCTTGATCAAACCATTGTCCTGAATAGCCGGGCGCACCGTTTCGAAGCTGCTGCCATCCTGGCGCTTGCCACTGATGATGAAGCCATCCACGGTCACCTGCTGAACCCGACCATCCTGCACCTGCTGCAGGAACTCCGAGTAGTTCAGCTTGTTGGCCTCACTGGGGCTGGAGAAGTTGTTCATCACGGTCACCAGGACCGCCGCAATGATCAGCCACAGAATCAGGTTTTTTGCCATGTCGTTCAATTCGTTACCCTCCGGCGGCAACCTCACAGGGGAGACAGCCCGGTATGACGGCCTATGGTGTACGGCCTTAACTTACTACAGGGCCAGGCAGCGCGCTGCTGCGCTCTGTAACCCGATGCTTCCAGTCTATTCCCAGTAAAAGCCGCACGCGAGCAGCGATTGCCAACAACCCGGCCCAAGCATTCGACCCACGCCTTACACATGGGGGCTCGCTGGCATAATCACAAGCACACCCACGCGACTTTTCCGCCCGGCAGCGTTACTGGGCGTCCGGCGCCGGGATCGGGTACACTACGCCGCTTTCACGCGGATCGAAACGCAGGGTCAATTATGGCGCTTACACAAGAGCGGAAGAAACAATTCAAATCTATCGGGCACCATCTGAAACCCGTATTGACGGTTGCCGAGAACGGCCTTAGCGAAGGCGTTCTGGCTGAACTGGAGCGTGCGCTCAATGATCACGAACTGATCAAGGTGCAGTTCCGCATTACCGAGCGCGAAGATCGCCGCGCACTGATCGAAGCGCTCTGCCAGAACAGCGGCAGCGAGCTGGTTCAGGTGATCGGCAAGATGGCGCTGGTCTATCGCAAAAACCCGCAAGTCAATCGCAACCTGTCCAACGTCAGCCGCTTCAGCGGCCTCTAAGACAGCTCAGCCCAGCCGCTGGCGGCCACGGCCGCCGCGCGGCAACGGCTGCAGAATCAGCAACAAGCCGCAGAACGCCAATACCAGGTAGCTGAACATCAGCAACAGCTGCTGCTGCGGCAAAAACTCACGCACGGCAAAAAATACCAGGCTCCCCAACAGCACCGTCAGCAACAGCTGACCACGCAGGTCAGCAAGCAAACGCAGCCAGCCCGTTTCCTGCAGCAAGACAGCCAACTGCAATACGCCGCAAAACCCGGCGAACCCGACCAGCAACGGGCGCAACGCAGCACCAGCCTCATCGACCAGCATGGGTGCCAGGCCCATTTTCTCTAACCCAGGCAGCACCACGAAATGCAGCAGCCACAGGCCGCCGACCCAGAATGTCTGGGCCAGCAGCCAACTGATCGACCCGGCGCCCAACGGCGCCGGCTCAGAGATGGCGAACCTCGACAATTTCGTACTCGACCAGGCCGCTCGGCGTTTGCACCGCCACTACATCACCTTCCTGCTTGCCCACCAGCGCGCGGGCAATCGGCGAACCCACAGAAATCTTGCCTTGCTTGATATCCGCTTCATCCTCACCGACGATCTGGTAGACCACGCTGTCATCGGTTTCCACATTGGCAATCTCCACGGTGGTTCCGAAGATCACCTTGCCGGTGTGCTCAATGCTGGTGACATCGATGACCACGGCATTCTGCAAGCGGCCTTCGATATCACGGATACGCGCCTCGACCATGCCCTGCTCCTCACGAGCGGCATGGTATTCGGCGTTCTCCTTGAGATCCCCCAGTTCGCGAGCTTCGGCAATGGCCTGGCTAAGTGCGGGACGGCGCACCTTGGTCAGATGTGCCAGCTCCTCTTCCAGGGCGCGAGCGCCCTGGACGGTCATCGGGTACTTGTTCATGCCTTGATTCCTGCATGCAGATCCTGCAGCCGACGCACGGTCTTCTCCGGACCGAACTTGAGCGCTTCACAGACCGCCTGCCCCGCCGCGATGGTGGTGGTGCAGTAGATCTTGTGCTGCAGGGCGTTACGACGGATCGAGTAGGAGTCCGCGATGGACTGACGCCCCTCGGTGGTATTGATGATCAGGGTCACTTCGTCGTTCTTGATCATGTCGACGACATGCGGACGACCCTCGGTCACCTTGTTCACCCGGCGCACCGGCAAACCGGCGGCCTCGATGATCTTGGCAGTACCCGCGGTAGCGACCACTTCAAAGCCCAGCGCGACCAGATCACGGGCCACCTGCAGGGCTTCGGGCTTGTCATCCTCACGCACGCTGATGAAGGCCACACCGGCATTCGGCAGGATTTCATTGGCCCCCAGCTGCGCCTTGGCAAAGGCCTCGCCGAAGCTGTCGCCAACACCCATGACTTCGCCAGTCGACTTCATCTCCGGGCCGAGGATCGGGTCAACGCCGGGGAACTTGTTGAACGGGAATACCGCTTCCTTGACGCTGAAGAACGGCGGGATGATTTCCCGGGTAAAGCCCACCTCGGCCAGCGTCTTGCCAGCCATGACTCGTGCGGCCACCTTGGCCAGCGATTCACCGATGCACTTGGAGACGAACGGCACGGTACGCGAAGCACGCGGGTTCACCTCGATGACATAGATATCCTCGCCCTGCACGGCCATCTGTACGTTCATCAGACCGACGACCCCCAGCTCCAGGGCCATTTTCTTGACCTGCTCGCGGATCTCGTCCTGGATGTGCTTGGGCAGCGAGTACGGCGGCAGCGAGCAGGCGGAGTCACCGGAGTGCACGCCGGCCTGTTCGATGTGCTGCATGATCGCACCGATCACCACGGTCTCACCGTCGCTCACCGCATCCACGTCGACTTCGATGGCACAGTTGAGGAAGTGATCGAGCAGCACCGGGCTGTCATTGGACACCTTCACCGCTTCACGCATGTAGCGCTTGAGCTCTTCTTCCTGGTAAACGATCTCCATCGCCCGACCGCCCAGCACGTAGGACGGGCGCACCACCATCGGGTAGCCGATGTTCTTCGACAGGGCCAGCGCCTCGTCTTCGCTGCGCGCGGTGGCGTTGGCCGGCTGACGCAGACCGAGACGCTGCACCATCTGCTGGAAGCGCTCGCGGTCTTCGGCGCGGTCGATGGCCTCGGGGCTGGTGCCAATGATTGGCACGCCTGCTTCTTCCAGGGCGCGGCAGAGCTTCAGCGGCGTCTGGCCGCCGTACTGCACGATCACGCCTTTCGGCTGCTCGACGCGGACGATTTCCAGCACGTCTTCCAAGGTCACCGGCTCGAAGTACAGGCGGTCGGAAGTGTCGTAGTCGGTGGAAACGGTTTCCGGGTTGCAGTTGACCATGATGGTCTCGTAGCCATCTTCGCGCATCGCCAGTGCTGCGTGTACGCAGCAGTAGTCGAACTCGATACCCTGGCCGATACGGTTGGGACCGCCACCGAGGATCATGATCTTGTCGCGGCCGCTCGGATTGGCCTCGCACTCTTCCTCGTAGGTCGAGTACATGTAGGCGGTATCCGTGGCGAATTCGGCAGCGCAGGTGTCTACGCGCTTGTACACCGGCAGCACTTTCAGCTTGTGGCGATGCGCACGCAGGCTCTTCTCGGACACACCCAGCAGCTTGGCCAGGCGCGTATCGGAGAAACCCTTGCGCTTGAGCTTGAACATCAGGTCATAGTCGATGGCCGAAAGACCAAGCGTTTTGACTTGCTCCTCGGTCTTCACCAGATCCTCGATCTGTACCAGGAACCATTCGTCAATGCGCGTCAGCTCGAACACCTCGGCGATTGTCTTGCCGGCACGGAAAGCATCGGCCACGTACCAGATACGCTCGGCACTCGGCACGGTCAGCTCACGGCGCAGGGTGCTTTCGGCTTCCGGGTCGTTCAGATCAAGTTTCGGGTCAAAGCCGGAAACCCCCACTTCCAGGCCACGCAACGCTTTCTGCATGGACTCCTGGAAGGTACGGCCGATGGCCATGACTTCACCCACGGACTTCATCTGGGTGGTCAGGCGGGCGTCTGCCTTGGGGAACTTCTCGAAGGCAAAGCGCGGGATCTTGGTCACCACATAGTCGATGGCCGGCTCGAAGGAGGCCGGGGTGCGTCCACCGGTGATGTCGTTCTGCAGCTCGTCGAGGGTGTAGCCGACGGCCAGCTTGGCAGCGATCTTGGCGATCGGGAAACCGGTAGCCTTGGAAGCCAGTGCCGAGGAACGCGATACCCGCGGATTCATCTCGATGACCACCATGCGTCCGGTGTTCGGGCAGATGCCGAACTGCACGTTGGAGCCGCCGGTTTCCACGCCGATCTCACGCAGCACCGCCAGCGAGGCGTTGCGCATGATCTGGTATTCCTTGTCGGTCAGGGTCTGGGCTGGGGCCACGGTGATCGAGTCGCCGGTGTGCACGCCCATCGGATCGAAGTTCTCGATGGAGCAGACGATGATGCAGTTGTCCTTTTTGTCGCGGACCACCTCCATCTCGTATTCCTTCCAGCCGATCAGCGACTCGTCGATCAGCAGCTCGCTGGTCGGCGACAGGTCAAGACCGCGGGCGCAGATTTCCTCGAACTCTTCACGGTTGTAGGCGATGCCGCCACCGGTGCCGCCCATGGTGAAGGACGGACGAATGATGCAGGGGAAGCCAACCTGCTCCAGCACGCCGTAGGCTTCTTCCATGCTATGCGCGATGCCGGAGCGCGGGCAGGCCAGGCCGATGTCACGCATGGCCTTGTCGAAACGCGAACGGTCTTCCGCCTTGTCGATGGTATCGGCATTGGCACCGATCATCTCGACGCCGAACTTGGCCAGCACACCGTGCTTTTCCAGGTCCAGCGCACAATTCAGCGCGGTCTGTCCACCCATGGTCGGCAGCAGGGCGTCGGGGCGCTCCTTCTCGATGATCTTGGCCACGGTGGCCCACTTGATCGGCTCGATATAGGTGGCGTCGGCCATGGCCGGGTCGGTCATGATGGTGGCCGGGTTGGAGTTCACCAGGATGACGCGAAAACCTTCTTCCTTCAGGGCCTTGCAGGCCTGGGCGCCCGAGTAATCGAACTCGCAGGCCTGGCCGATGACGATGGGGCCGGCGCCGAGGATCAGGATACTTTTGATGTCTGTACGTTTTGGCATGGTCTTTCTCGAATTCTCTGCTCGGCGGACTTAGCGGCGCTTGGCCATCTCGGCAATGAAGCGGTCGAACAGCGGGGCCACATCGTGCGGGCCCGGACTGGCTTCCGGGTGTCCCTGGAAGCTGAAGGCCACCTTGTCGGTACGCTCAATGCCCTGCAGGGTACCGTCGAACAGCGACTTATGCGTAGCGCGCAGGTTGCCCGGCAGGCTGGCTTCGTCCACGGCGAAACCGTGGTTCTGGCTGGTGATCATCACCACGCCTGTTTTCAGGTCCTGTACCGGGTGGTTGGCGCCGTGGTGGCCGTGGCCCATCTTCACGGTCTTGGCACCGGAAGCCAGGGCCAGCAACTGGTGGCCGAGGCAGATACCGAAGACCGGAATATCGGTCTCCAGCACGGTCTTGATGGCGGCGATGGCGTAGTCGCACGGTTCGGGGTCGCCGGGGCCGTTGGAGAGGAACACGCCATCCGGGTTGAGTGCCAGCACTTCACTGGCTGGAGTCTGCGCCGGCACCACAGTCAGACGGCAACCACGTGCCACCAGCATGCGCAGAATGTTCAGCTTGACGCCATAGTCATAGGCGACCACGTGGTACGGCAACTGGCTGGCCGGAATCTCCGGATGGCTGTCGCTATCAAGAGTCCACACACTGGAACGCCACTCGTAAGCCTTCTCGCAGGTGACTTCCTTGGCCAGATCCATGCCCTTGAGTCCCGGGAAGCTGCGCGCCAGCTCCAGGGCCTTTTCTTCAGTGGCGTCTGCACCGGCCAGGATGCAGCCATTTTGCGAACCCTTCTCGCGCAGGATGCGGGTCAGGCGACGGGTATCAATACCGGCGATGGCGACGGTACCGTTAGCCTTCAGGTACTCATCCAGTGGTTGCTTGTCGCGCCAGCAGGAAGACAGCAGCGGCAGGTCGCGAATAATCAGGCCGGCCGCCCATACGCGATTGGACTCGGCGTCTTCCGGCGTAGTGCCGGTGTTGCCGATGTGCGGATAGGTCAGGGTAACGATCTGCTGGGCATAGGAAGGGTCGGTCAGGATTTCCTGATAGCCGGTCATGGCGGTGTTGAACACCACCTCGCCAATGGTCTGGCCATCGGCACCGATGGCCTCGCCACGGAAAATACTGCCATCAGCTAGGGCCAGAATGGCAGGTTTAAGGGCTGGCTTACTCAAGAAGACCTCCGTCGATCAAGGCTTGAAGCACACGCAGATTGTAAAAAAGCGGGATGACGTGTGAAGGTCATCCCGCTTTTTTGTCTGATTCATTCTGCGCAACTTTAGTGGACACACTAAAGCGGGAAGCTTACAGGAAAAGGCCAAAAATCGAAAGCCAAAAGACTGCAAAAACAGAGAATGCGCGCCACCCTAGAGCACTCCGCAGACGTTTCATGTTGACGCGAAAGGATTCGAGCGGAAAAATAGGTACCTTCTCCAGGTTTCGCAAAGGAAGACCACCATGAGTACCCGAATCAGCACCAGCGAAGCCGCTCGCCTACTCAACATCAGCGCTCAACACGTCAGAAACCTGTGCCGCGACCAGGAACTGAAGGCTGAGAAAATCAGCAGTTCCTGGATCATCGACCTGGACAGCGTAACCAATTACGGACTAAGAACAGCACACATGATCGCCGAGGATCACGCCGCCTATCAGGTAGAAAACCGAAGCAAAAATCAACCGATCGCTCTAAGTTTTTTCTCAGGTGCGATGGGTCTTGACCTAGGACTAGAAAAAGCAGGCTTCGATATTCGCCTTGCCTGCGAGTTCAACAAATACTGCCGCCAGACCATTGCCCTCAACCGCCCCAACACGGCCCTGCTTAGCGACATCAACGACTACTCCGCAGAACAGATCCTACAGGCTGCTCAACTCAGCGCCGAAGAGGTAGACCTTATAGTGGGCGGCCCACCCTGCCAGGCGTTCAGCACTGCTGGCAAGCGCAAGGCATTCAACGATGACAGGGGAAACGCCTTTCTAAAATACATCGATCTAGCACTAGCCATCCGCCCACGTTTGATCGTAATTGAGAACGTGCGCGGCCTATTATCATGCCCCATGGATCATCGCCCCCATGACCAACGCGGGCCCGAGTTTCCAGATTTATCACAGGACGAGATGAAAGGTGGTGCGCTCAATTTCGTTCTGAGCAAGCTACAACTAGCTGGCTACACCTGTAGCTTCAATCTCTATAGCGCAGCGAATTTTGGCACCCCACAAATCCGCGAACGAGTAATCATCATATGCTCGCGTGATGGGGTTCAGGCCCCATTCCTGACTCCCACTCACTCGGAAAATGGCGAACTTGGCCTGCCCCGATGGAGAACCTTCCGCGAAGCGGTTCAAGGAATCAAACACCACGATCACCTGAATTTCCCGGAAAAACGACTGAAATACTATCGACTGCTTGGCCCTGGTCAAAACTGGCGCAGCCTAACTCCGGAACTGCAACAAGAAGCACTCGGCAAGTCTTACTTTTCTGGAGGAGGCAAGACGGGTTTTCTACGTCGCCTTAGCTGGGACAAACCCGCCCCCACTTTGGTTACTCACCCCGCAATGCCTGCAACCGACTTGGCGCACCCTGAAGAAAATCGACCACTCTCGATCCAGGAATACAAACGTCTACAGGAGTTCCCAGATGATTGGCAACTGGCTGGCCCACTGATCGAACAGTATAAGCAGGTGGGCAATGCCGTACCGGTCAGTCTGGGCTATGCGGTAGGGAAACTGGTTAGCGACTTGCTTCAAAATAAAGCCCGCCATTCACCCACTGGCTTCAAGCACTCACGCTATCAGGCAACCTCACACTATGAATGGATACAACAATTTAAAAAGCAGGCACAAAGAAGTCTATTTCAGTCCGCATGACGACGAAAAAGCAGGGAATCGATCAATCCTGCGCAGATGTAAGTTGAACTATTCGCTCCCAAAGGATAGCCCCTTCCTCATTACAAAAATCATCCATAAACTCACGAGTGAATTTGTTGATCATTCGCGAGTAGGACGCCTGAAACTCATCGTTACGTTCCCGCGCTTTGAAGCTCAGCGGCTCAATCAATTCGACATATAGGTCAGCGTCACCTGAAACAAACTCCCAAAAGCGCTGACCACAGAGTTTTAAGTAATCACCCTTATCGGGATTACGATCACGACCGTAGCAACAGCCATTGACTGCCATAACATGCAACCCTGACTGGCTTGTGCGCAAAGTCTTCTGTGCCGTCTTGAAATTTGTACGCATCTGGCCAATTTGCGAGCTATTTCCCCAGTTTGGACCAGATTTGATAGCCACTATATAACGGCAACCATCTTTGTCGAACTCAAGATCAACGCCTGCAATGCCTGACTTCCAGCCGCCGTAAGTTTTCCCATTTATGAATATCGCCAGACCTTCAAGCCAATCGCCAAATAGAGTTTCCTCATTGGAGGAAATATGAGCTTCAAGAATGCCCCGCACGATCTGCTCAGCAGTCTGCACATTCTTAGCCCTGAAAAGATAAGGATTCTTGCGCTTCAGAACATTACTCAATCTGAGCCTAGCCAGGCTGTCGATACGCTTCTGGTGAAAAACACCAATATTATCTTCCACATATCGCGCCACATCATCCAGGTTGAGCAACTGCATCCTTATCACTCTCTCATTCAATAACAACCACAGAAGAATACTGCTCCAACACAGAGTCAGCAAAACACCTCAGCGCAGCTCCAACACATCCTGCATGTCATACAGCCCTGGCAGACGCCTGTGCAGCCACAACGCCGAGCGCACCGCGCCCTTGGCGAAGGTCATGCGGCTGGAGGCCTTGTGGGTGATTTCCACCCGCTCGCCGTCTGCGGCGAACAGCACGGTGTGATCGCCGACCACATCGCCAGCACGCACGGTGGCGAAGCCAATGGTTTCCCGAGCGCGCGCGCCGGTCTGGCCTTCACGGCCGTACACGGCCACCTTGTGCAGATCACGCCCCAGCGCCTCGGCCACCACCTCACCCATGCGCAGTGCAGTCCCCGAAGGCGCGTCAACCTTGTGCCGGTGGTGAGCCTCGATGATCTCGATATCCACCTCGTCACCCAATACACGGGCAGCGGTATCCAGCAACTTCAGGCACAGATTGACGCCCACGCTGAAGTTGGCGGCAAAAACGATCGGAATCTCTTTGGCCGCCGCCGCCAGCTGCTGCTTCTCCTCGGCGGAGAAACCAGTGGTGCCAATCACCATGGCTTTCCCGGCACTGCGGCAGATCTGCAGGTTTTTCAGGGTCACAGAAGGATGGGTAAAGTCGATCAGCACATCGAAAGCATCGACGACTGCTGCAAGATCACCCACCAGCGTCACGCCCAGCCGCCCCACACCGGCCAGCTCACCGGCATCAGCCCCAATCAGGCTGCTGTCCGGGCGATCAACCGCTGCCGTCAGCTGCGCATCAGCCGCCTGCTGCACCGCTTCGATAAGGTTCTTGCCCATGCGCCCAGCGGCGCCCATTACTGCGATACGTTGCATAGCATCAGCTCCCAGCTGCAAGGCTCAAGCTGCAAGCCAAGCACAACACCTTCTTGCGGCTTGTAGCTTGCGGCTTGACGCTCATTTTAAACGTCACCGAAGAAGCGTTTGACGCCCTCGAACCAGCCGCTGGCCTTGGGCGAATGACCGCCGTCGCCTTTGAGCGTGGCGCGAAACTCTTCAAGCAACTCTCGCTGGCGCTTGGTCAGGTTGACCGGGGTTTCCACCAGAACACGGCACATCAGGTCACCTGCTGCACCACCGCGCACCGGTGCCACACCCTTGCCGCGCAGGCGGAACAGCTTGCCGGTCTGCGTACCCTCGGGAATCTTCAGCTTGACCCGACCATCCAGGGTCGGCACTTCCAACTCTCCCCCCAGCGCCGCATCGGCGTAGTCGATCGGCACCTCGCAATACAGATGTTTGCCGTCACGCTGGAAGATCGGGTGCTCACGCACATTGACCACCACGTACAGATCGCCCGACGGCCCCCCCTTGCCACCCGCCTCACCTTCACCGGACAGACGAATGCGATCACCGGTATCGACGCCGGCCGGCACCTTGACCGACAGGGTCTTGGTTTCCTCGACGCGTCCCTGGCCATGACAGCTGCCACAAGGATCGGTAATCATCTTGCCGCTGCCATGGCAACGCGGACAGGTCTGCTGCACCGAGAAAAAGCCCTGCTGCATACGCACCTGGCCAATCCCGCCGCAGGTAGTACAGGTTACCGGGCTGGTACCTTTCTTGGCCCCGCTTCCGTCACAGGTCTTGCACTCGACCAACGACGGTACCTTGATGGTCACGGTAGTGCCACGCACCGCTTCTTCCAGATCCAGCTCCAGGGTGTAGCGCAAATCCGCACCCCGCTGCGGACCGCCACGCTGGCCGCCACGACCGCCACCAAAGAAGTCGCTGAACACATCACCGAAGATGTCCGAGAAATTTGCCCCGCCACCGCCGAAACCGCCACCGCCCATCTGCGGATCAACTCCGGCATGACCATACTGGTCATAAGCGCTGCGCTTGCTGGCATCGGAGAGCACTTCGTAGGCCTCGTTGGCCTCCTTGAACTTCTCCTCGGCCTCTTTGTCATCCGGATTACGATCCGGGTGGTACTTCATGGCCAGCCGGCGATAAGCCTTCTTCAGCTCCGCCTCGCTGGCACCACGCTCCACACCGAGCACTTCGTAATAATCACGCTTGGCCATAACTATCCTGCACTGTGAATTCGCACCGTCCAGATACGCCGACGCGGGAGCAGGCTCCCGCGTGGCATATCACCTGCCACCCCGAGGTGGCGCGGGGACAGGACTCAAGCCTTACTTGTTGTCCTTGACTTCTTCGAACTCGGCATCGACCACGTCGTCGCCGGCCTTGCCGTCGTCCTGTGCGGCGCCTGCCTCACCGGCCTGCGCCTGCTCGGCATACATCTTTTGCGCCAAGGGTGCAGTCACCTCCGACAGAGCAGTCATCTTGGCTTCGATAGCTGCCTTGTCGTCGCCCTTAACGGCCACTTCCAGCTCGCTTACGGCCTTCTCGATGGCCACCTTCTCATCGGCTGTCACTTTATCACCGGCCTCGGTGACCATTTTGCGGGTGGCATGCACCAGCTGATCACCCTGATTACGCGCTGCCGCCAACTCCTCGAACTTGCGGTCTTCCTCGGCGTTAGCCTCGGCGTCGCGGATCATCTGCTGGATCTCTTCCTCGGACAGACCGGAGTTGGCCTTGATCACGATGGACTGCGACTTGCCGGTCGCCTTGTCTTTGGCCGACACATGCAGAATACCGTTGGCATCGATGTCGAAGGTCACCTCGATCTGCGGCACACCGCGCGGCGCCGGCGGAATCTCGGCCAGGTCGAACTTGCCCAGCGACTTGTTCTGCGCGGCCTGCTTGCGCTCACCCTGCAGCACGTGGATGGTCACGGCGCTCTGGTTGTCGTCGGCCGTGGAGAACACCTGCGACTTCTTGGTCGGGATGGTGGTGTTCTTCTCGATCAGCGCAGTCATCACGCCGCCCATGGTTTCGATACCCAGGGTCAGCGGGGATACGTCGAGCAGCAGCACATCCTTGACGTCACCGGCCAATACCGCGCCCTGAATGGCGGCACCCATGGCCACGGCTTCGTCCGGGTTGACGTCCTTACGTGCTTCCTTGCCGAAGAACTCGGCGACCTTCTGCTGCACCAGCGGCATACGGGTCTGGCCACCGACCAGGATCACGTCGTTGATCTTGCTGACGTCGATACCGGCATCCTTGAGCGCCACACGGCACGGCTCGATGGTGCGCGCCACCAGGTCCTCAACCAGGGCCTCCAGCTTGGCACGGGAGATCTTCACGTTAAGGTGCTTCGGACCGCTGGCATCGGCGGTGATGTACGGCAGGTTGACATCAGTCTGCTGACTGGAGGACAGCTCGATCTTGGCCTTCTCGGCGGCTTCCTTCAGACGCTGCATGGCCAGCGGGTCGCCTTTGAGGTTCATGCCGGTTTCTTTCTTAAATTCGTCGACGAGGTAATCGATCAGGCGAATGTCGAAGTCTTCACCACCGAGGAAAGTGTCACCGTTGGTCGCCAGCACCTCGAACTGGTGCTCGCCATCCACTTCGGCGATCTCGATCACCGACACGTCGAAGGTGCCGCCACCCAGGTCATAGACGATCACAGTGTGGTCGCCCTTGGCCTTGTCCATGCCATAGGCCAGCGCCGCCGCGGTCGGCTCGTTGATGATGCGCTTGACGTCGAGACCGGCGATGCGGCCAGCGTCCTTGGTCGCCTGGCGCTGGCTGTCGTTGAAGTAGGCCGGAACGGTGATCACCGCTTCGGTCACCGGCTCGCCCAGGTAGTCCTCGGCGGTCTTCTTCATCTTCTTCAGCACTTCCGCGCTGATCTGCGGCGGCGCCATCTTCTGGCCGTTGACTTCCACCCAGGCGTCACCATTGTCGGCCTTGGTGATTTTGTACGGCACCATCTGAATGTCTTTCTGTACCACGTCTTCTTCGAAGCGACGACCGATCAGACGCTTTACCGCATACAGGGTGTTGTGCGGGTTGGTCACGGCCTGACGCTTGGCCGACTGGCCGACGAGAATTTCACCGTCATTGGCATACGCAATGATCGAGGGCGTGGTGCGAGCGCCTTCGGCGTTCTCGATCACCTTGACGTTGCCGTTTTCCAGAATGGACACACAGGAGTTGGTGGTGCCCAGGTCGATACCGATAATTTTGCCCATGTTCTTTCTCCTGAAACGAGTGACTTGTCTGCGGCCTTGACTCGCCGCTAAGCATGAATTCGCTTGTTGCTACAGATGGGGCCGGCCCGGATGATTTCAAGCCTGCTCATCAATCGAAGGCTGTGCCACGGCTGGTGCCTTGCTGACCACAACCATCGCCGGGCGCAGCAGACGCCCACTGAGCAGATAGCCCTTCTGGAATACCTTGAGCACACTGCCCGGCTCGGCATGCAGGCTTTCTTCCATAGCCATGGCCTGGTGATGTTCCGGGTTGAACGGCTCACCCAGCGGGTCCACTTGCTCAACCTGATAACGCTTGAGGGTATCGGTCAGCAGCTTGAGGGTCAGCTGCATACCTTCACGCACGGGTTTGATGGCCTCATTCTCGGCACTGGACAACTCCAGGCCACGCTCCAGGCTATCCACCACGGCCAGCAGATCACCGGCAAATTTCTCAAGGGCAAACTTGTGCGCCTTCTCGACATCCTGCTCGGCACGGCGCCGTACATTCTGCAGATCCGCCGCCATGCGCAGTGCCTGATCCTGAGCGGCTGCCAGCTGCTCTTCAAGTTGCGCTACGCGACCCTGCAGGTCTTCGGGGGCAGTCGCTGCCTGCTCGGGATTGTCGCCATCAAGGATCTGTTCGTCTGCCATCTCTTCCTCCAAACAACACTGCTGCGGCATAACCCGCCGATCTGTCCGTCTATTTGGGGACAACCCAAAGGAATTCAAGGGCGCAAGAAACCAGCTATTGTCGCGCGCCAATAAAGCACTGTATAAATAACCAGCCAAATCATGCAGGAGGCTTGTCATGCTGGTGCATCTGTCGATCCACAACTACGCCATTGTCGAGCATCTTGACCTCGAACTGGACAGCGGCATGAGCGTCATCACCGGCGAAACCGGCGCGGGCAAGTCAATCATGCTCGACGCGCTGGGCCTGGCCTTGGGCGACCGGGCCGACAGCGGCGTCGTACGTCCAGGCAGTGACAAAGCCGATATTCTCGCCAGCTTCGACATCAGCCAGATCGCCGAAGCTCGCCAGTGGCTGAGTGAACGCGACCTTGAACAGGATGGCCCCTGCATCCTGCGCCGGGTTATCACCCGTGAAGGACGCTCCCGCGCCTACATCAACGGCAGCCCCTGCCCCCAGGCTGATCTCAAGGCGCTTGGCGAACTGCTCATTGACATCCACAGCCAGCATGAACACCAGTCTCTGTTGAAAAACGACACCCACCGCCGCCTGCTGGACGCTTACGCAGGCGCCGAAGAACTGGCCCGTCAGGTACAACTCGCCGCACAGCGCTGGCGACAGACCCGCAACGAACTGCAACGCCTGAGCGAAACCAGTGAAGAACAGCGCGCACGCCAGCAACTGCTCAGCTACCAGCTTGAAGAGCTGGAAAATCTGGCACTCGGCGACAACGAGCTGGAGGCCCTGGAGCAGGAGCACAAGCAGTTGTGCAATGCCGAGCATCTGATTGCCGCCTGCCGCCAGGTCGTGGACTTGTGCAGCGAAAGCGATGCCGGCAACGTGCTCTCGGCACTCGGCGCCAGCCTCAACCGCCTGAGCAGCTTCCACACGCAAGGCGGAGCCCTGGGCGAAGCGGCCAACCTGCTGGCCAGCGCACAAATCCAGGTGGAAGAAGCCGTCGGCGAAGTCAATCGCTTCCTCGATCATTTCGATGCCGATCCGCAGCGCCTGCAGCAACTCGAAGAGCGCCTCGATGCGATCTACAGCCTGGCGCGCAAGCACCGCGTGCAACCGTTTGAGCTAGGCGAACTCCAGCAACGCCTGCTACATGAACTGGAAGGACTGAACGCCGATGACCAAGCCATCGAGCGACTGCAACAGGAACTGCACGCCTACACACGCCATTACCGGGAAAAAGCCGACGAACTCAGCCGGCTCCGCCAGGACGCTGCCAACACCCTGGCGGCGGCCGTGGAGCAGGAAATGCAACGCCTGGGCATGCCAGGCGGCCGTTTCAACATTGCCCTGCACGTCCATCCGCACGACGAACCCCAGCCACAGGGCCAGGAACTGGTCGAGTTCTTGGTCAGCGCCAACCCAGGGCAACCACTCAAAGCGCTGGCCAAGGTAGCCTCGGGCGGCGAGCTATCCCGCATCAGCCTGGCAATTCAGGTGATTACCGCACAAACCTCGCGGGTACCCACGCTGGTATTCGACGAGGTGGACGTGGGCATTGGCGGCCCCACTGCCGAGGTAGTTGGCCAACTACTGCGCCGCCTGGGCGAGCGTGGCCAGGTGCTGACGGTCACCCACCTGCCACAGGTCGCTGCCCAGGGACATCAACACCTGTTTGTCCACAAGCAGCGCGGCAGCGAAGAAACCCGCACCGCCGTCGCCAAGCTCGACCACCCACAGCGCGTCGAAGAGGTGGCGCGCATGCTCGGCGGTGTAGACCTCACCGAAGAATCGCTGGCACACGCTCGCAAAATGCTCGCCATCTGAGCGGGCTATCGACACGAAAAAGGCGCCTAACGGCGCCTTTTCGCATTGCTCAGCAAATCATTTTTTAGCCTGGCGCACGTAGAGCACCAGATTGTGATCGACCAGCTCAAAGCCACGCTCGCGGACGATTTCCTTCTGACGCTTCTCGATCTCGGCATCGAAGAACTCGATGACCTCGCCCGTATCCACGCACACCATGTGATCGTGGTGCCCGCCATCGGCCAACTCGAAGACCGCATGCCCACCGTCGAAGTTATGCCGCTCCACCAGGCCGGCCGCCTCAAACTGGGTCAACACCCGGTATACGGTAGCCAGGCCGACATCCTCGCCTGCCTCCATCAATGCCTTGTAGACATCTTCCGCGCTCATGTGGCGCTGTTCGGCCGAGTCCAGCATTTGCAGGATCTTGACCCGCGGCAGGGTCACTTTGAGGCCGGCTTTACGCAGTTCGTTATTTTCAACCATGGTCAGCTTTCTCGCGGGTTGCAGCTTTCGCAGCTTCCCTCAATACGGGTATGATCGGGCCTTTAATGCCCAGCCAAGATAGTGGAAGTCGCCCACCGATGCAAAACTCCAAGCTCCTGCTGACCAGCTTTTCTCTCGCCGGCCTGCTCGCGCTCGCCGGATGTTCGCTGCCGGGCGTCTACAAGATCGACATTCAACAGGGCAATGTCGTGACGCAGGACATGATAGACCAGCTGCGCCCCGGAATGACCCGACGCCAAGTGCGGTTTATCATGGGTAACCCGCTACTCAGCGACACCTTCCACGCCAATCGCTGGGACTACCTCTACAGCATTCAGCCTGCCGGCGGCACTCGCCTGCAGGAGCGGGTCAGCCTGGTGTTCGACAACAACGACCAACTGGTTGGCCTTGCCGGCGACTTCATGCCCGGCGTCAGCCGTGACGAAGCCATTCTCGGCACCGGCAGCAACACCCAGGTCACCGGCCAACCGCAGGCGCAGCCAGAGGAGGCGCCGACACCCGGCTCGCTGCTGGAACGCATTCAGCGTGAAGTCGACGAGGTACAGGCCGTACCGGTACCGATCCCCGAACCCCTGGATATCGAATAAGCGCAGCACGCCAAAAAGCCCAGCCGGTCAGACCCGCTGGGCTTTTTCATGTATATCGGTGACGCCAGTTACTCTGCCTTTGCCTGCGCTACCTTGGCGGCGCGCTGCTTGCGAACTTCTTTGGGATCAGCCAGCAAGGGACGGTAGATCTCCACACGCTCGCCCTCTTCCAGGACACGCTCTTCGGGCTTGGCCACCGCCTTGCCAAAAATGCCCAACGGCGCCTGCTGCACGTCCAGGCCGGGAAAGTGCTGCTGGATACCCGAACGCAACACGGCCTCGCGCATGTTGGTGCCGGCGGGCAGATTGAGGCGCAGCAGGCGCTGCTTGTCAGGCAAGGCGTACACCACCTCGACCATTATCATCGGCTTATCCATACAGTTGCTTGGCCCTCTGGCAGAAAGCATCGACCATGGTGTTGGCCGCCTGCGTGAACAGTGGCCCGAGCGTAGCCTTGACCAGCGGCCCGGCATAATCGAAGGTCAAGTCCAGGCTGATCTTGCAGGCCTGCTCACCCAGCGCCTTGAACTGCCATACACCATGCAGCTCGCTGAACGGACCTTCCTGCAGACGCATCTCGATCGTCTCGCCGAGCACCAACTCATTACGCGTGACAAAACTCTGACTCAACCCACCCTTGGCCACGTTGAGACTGGCCAGCATATGTCGTTCGGACACATCCAGCACTTCCGCAGAGGCGCACCAGGGTAAAAACTCGGGATAACGAGCCACATCGTTGACCAGATCGAACAGCGCACGCGCGGGGTAAGGCAACAGCGCCGAGCGCTGGATACGGGTACTCATTGATCACTCACCGGGCAGATTCAGGCGCGGCGCATTGTCCGGCATTCGCCGCGCAGCCTCAAGCGGGCATAGCCGACCGCCCGGCGACTGCCTATAATGCCGCCCCTATGGCCAAGCAAAGAAAACATCCGCAGGGCAACATTGCCCAAAACAAGAAAGCCTTCCACGACTACTTCATCGAGCAGAAGTTCGAGGCAGGCATTGCCCTGTCCGGCTGGGAAGTGAAAAGCCTGCGCGCCGGCAAGGCACAACTGGTTGACAGCTACATCCTGCTCAAGGATGACGAAGCCTGGCTGATGGGCTGCCACATCACCCCGCTGAAAACCGCCTGCACCCACGTCATCGCCGATCCGATCCGCACCCGCAAGCTATTGCTCAACCGTCGAGAGCTGGACAAGCTGTTCGGCGCCGTGCAACAGAAAGGCTATACCTGCGTGGCGCTGTCGCTGTACTGGAAAAAGCACCTGATCAAGTGCGAAATCGCCCTGGCCAAGGGCAAGAAGGACTACGACAAGCGTCACACCGAGAAAGAACGTGACGCCAACCGTGAAGTGCAGCGCGCCATGCGCAGCAAAGGCAAGGACGACTAAGCGCAGCGACACGCTGCAATCCTCAAGCGCTCAGTAAAAGACAAAGCAACCTTGACGTGCTGCTCACGGTTTGTGGCCGATCTGCCTGCGTTGCGCGCGCTCTTCCCGCCGGGCCTGCTGCTGCACTTCGGCCAGCACCTCCTGCACGTAGTCGATATGCCGGTTGGATAGGCCTCGGGCTTCCTCCGCGCGGCCCTCCATGATCGCCTCATAGAGTGCGCGGTGCTGCTCGATCAAACGGTCGCGGGTTTCTTCGCGTTGCGCATACATGCCACCGATGTTGGTCACCACATTGCGCTTGAGCAGGTCAAACAGCCCGCGGATGGTATGCAGCAGTACGGCGTTGTGACTGGCCTCGGCAATTGCCAGGTGAAAACTGGCATCCGCCGCCCCCTCCTCGGCACGACTGACCTTGCCCGGCCGACTGTAGCAGTCCTGCAAGCGCGCAAACGCCTCTTCCAGTCGTTGCCGGTCAACGTCGGTGGCCCGTTGCGCCGCGTAGTAGGCACAAGCCCCTTCCAGCGTATGGCGAAACTCCAGCAGGTCGCGTTGCGCCTCGGCATTGTTCTCCAACAGCTGCAACAGCGGATCACTGAAGGTCGAACCCAGCGACTCGGCGACATAGTTACCGCCACCCTGGCGGCTAACCAGCAGACCGCGCGCCACCAGCTTCTGGATGGCCTCGCGCAGCGAGGGACGTGAGACACCAAAGCGCTCAGCCAGTACGCGCTCAGCCGGCAAGCGCTCACCGGCCTTCAGGGAACCTTCGAGAATCAAGGTCTCCAGCTGCGTCACGATGCTGTCCGACAAACGGCGCGGCTGCACCAGCCCTACTTCCATCCACCTCACCCTATTTGGTTAGACCAGTCGGTACGGGCCTTTGCCGCCCCCGCGCCACAGCCTATCGCCCACCCACGACACAGGCAAGCCAAGCATTATCGACTAAAGTCGCAGGACAGCAGTTTGACAGCCAGCACGGGGCACTCTTACCCTTTCTCGTGCTTTCTGTTAATTGGTATTACCAATTTAGCCGAAAACCTCACCTACAATTCCAAGAACGCTGTAGAGGTCCCGCCCATGCTGCCCGTCTCGCTCCGCGCCATTTGCCGCCCTCGCCTATCCGCCACGCACGCCTGCGCGTGCCGCTAAGGGAGTGCCACCCATGTCTACCGGATTCCTCGCCCTGCTGGCCTTCTCGCCCATTCTGCTGGCGGCCATCTTGCTGGTCGGCCTGCGCTGGCCGGCCAAGCGCGCCATGCCCCTGGTCTACTTACTCACCGCCGGCGTCGGGCTGTTCGCCTGGGAGATGAGCTTCAACCGCATTCTTGCCTCCACACTACAAGGCCTGCTGATCACCCTCGGGCTGCTGTGGATCATCTTCGGCGCCATCCTGCTGCTCAATACCCTCAAGCATTCCGGCGGCATCACCGCCATTCGTGCCGGATTCAGCACCATCAGCCCGGATCGACGCATCCAGGCGATCATCATTGCTTGGCTGTTTGGCTGCTTCATCGAAGGCGCATCGGGCTTCGGTACGCCGGCAGCCATCGCCGCGCCGCTGCTGGTGGCTATCGGCTTCCCGGCCATGGCCGCGGTACTGATGGGCATGCTGGTGCAGAGCACCCCGGTCTCCTTTGGTGCCGTGGGCACCCCCATCATCGTCGGGGTCAACACCGGTCTGGATACCGCCAGCATCGGTGCACAACTGGTGGAGCAGGGCTCGTCCTGGGCGCAATTCCTGCAACTGATCACCAGCGAGGTGGCAATCATCCATGCTCTGGTTGGCACGGTCATGCCACTGATCATGGTGATGATGCTGACACGCTTCTTCGGCCAGGAGAAAAGCTGGAAAGCCGGTCTGCACGTACTGCCTTTCGCACTGTTCGCAGGCATGGCGTTCACCCTGCCCTACGTGCTCACCGGGGTATTCCTCGGCCCCGAGTTCCCTTCGTTGCTGGGCGGACTGATCGGCCTGGCGATTGTCACCAGTGCCGCCCGCCTGGGCTTTCTGGTTCCCAAGCAAACCTGGGATTTCGCCCCCGCCGACAAGTGGCCCAGCGAATGGCTGGGTACCATCGAAATGAAGCTGGACCAACTGACTGCCAAGCCAATGGGTACCCTGCGCGCCTGGCTGCCCTATGTGCTGGTCGGCGCCCTGCTGGTCGCCAGCCGGGTGTTTCCCGAAGTGGGCAATGCACTCAAGGCCGTGGTCATCAACTTCCCCGACCTGCTCGGCGAAACCGGCGTCAGCGCCAACTTTATGCCCCTGTACCTGCCGGGCGGCATCCTGGTAGCGGTGGTCATCGCCACCTTCTTCCTGCATGGCATGAAGTGGCGCGACCTGGGTAGCGCGGTTAAGGAATCCTCGGGCGTGCTGCTCAGTGCCGGCTTCGTGCTGCTGTTTACCGTGCCCATGGTGCGCATCCTGATCAACTCCGGGGTCAATAGCGCCGAACTGGCCAGCATGCCGATTCTCATGGCGCGCTGGGCAGCGGACAGCGTCGGCGGCATCTACCCGCTCCTGGCGCCGAGCATCGGCGCCCTGGGCGCCTTCATCGCCGGCTCCAACACGGTCAGCAACATGATGTTCAGCCAGTTCCAGTTTGGCGTAGCACAGAGCCTGGGCATTTCCAGCGCGCTGATCGTGGCCGTGCAGGCCATTGGCGCCGCCGCCGGCAACATGGTCGCCATCCACAACGTGGTGGCCGCCTCGGCCACCGTAGGCTTGCTCGGCCGGGAAGGCAGCATCCTGCGCAAGACCATCTGGCCAACCCTGTACTACGTACTGTTTACCGGCCTGATTGCCCTATTTGCCGTCTATGTATTAGGCATCAGCGATCCGCTGGTAAGCCGTTAACTGTTACCGGGCGCGCCGCTGGCGCGCCTTTCCATCTGCCGCGAGTGACGCCCATGATCATTTCCGCCTCCACCGACTATCGCGCCGCCGCGCAGCGCAAGCTGCCGCCATTCCTCTTCCACTACATCGACGGTGGTGCCTATGCCGAGCACACGCTGCGGCGCAATGTCGATGATCTGGCCGGTATCGAGCTACGCCAACGTGTACTGCGCGACATGTCCAGCCTGAACCTGCAGAGCCAGGTGCTGGGCGAAACCCTCAGCCTGCCGGTGGCCTTGGCCCCGGTGGGACTGACCGGCATGTACGCCCGACGCGGCGAGGTACAAGCGGCCCAGGCCGCGGCAAACAAAGGCATCCCCTTCACCTTGTCCACGGTGTCGGTGTGCCCTATCGAGGAAGTCGCCCCGGCCATCAGCCGGCCCATGTGGTTCCAGCTCTATGTGCTGAAGGACCGCGGATTCATGAAAAACGCCCTGGAACGCGCCAAGGCGGCCGGTGTGACAACCCTGGTGTTCACCGTCGACATGCCCGTGCCAGGCGCCCGCTACCGCGACGCCCACTCCGGCATGAGCGGCCCGCATGCCGCCTTGCGCCGCGTCCTGCAAGCCATGACCCACCCCGCCTGGGCCCTCGATGTTGGCCTGCTCGGCAAGCCGCATGACCTGGGCAATATTTCCACCTATCGCGGCTACCCCACCGGTCTGGCGGACTACATCGGCTGGCTGGGCGACAACTTCGATCCGTCGATTTCCTGGAAGGACCTGGAGTGGATTCGTGAATTCTGGGACGGCCCGATGGTCATCAAAGGCATTCTCGACCCCGAGGACGCCAAGGATGCCGTGCGTTTCGGCGCCGACGGCATCATCGTCTCCAACCACGGCGGCCGTCAGCTCGACGGCGTGCTGTCCAGCGCCCGCGCCATGCCGGCGATTGCCGACGCGGTAAAAGGCCAGCTGACCCTGCTGGCCGACTCCGGCATCCGTACCGGGCTCGACGTGGTACGCATGCTGGCCCTGGGTGCCGACTGCGTGATGCTCGGCCGCGCCTTCGTCTATGCCCTGGCCGCCGCGGGTGGCGCCGGCGTCAGCAACCTGCTCGAACTGATCGAAAAGGAAATGCGCGTGGCCATGGTCCTGACCGGTGCCAAATCGATTGCCGAGATCAACAGCGAGCTGCTGATCCGCAACCTGGCGGTCTGACAGGCCGTTAATCCGTGTCGAGCCACAAGCCTGCCACGGCGCCCTTGCCTGCAAGGGCAGCGAAGCGTCGATTGCCCTCGGCGCCTCGTCACCTTCCCTGACCGGCGCGCCGCCACAAGCGGATCGCCACCCGATTCCTTCGGGAACAACGCGGCGCGGGCCCCGTCTCACGCCGCGCCCCATCACGCGCAACGGTGGCCCAGGCGCCACCCTGGAGCCCGCATGACCCTGCCTGCTGCCTTTCTTGCTGCCGTCGCCCGCCTCATTCCGCCACAGCGTCGCTTCGATGATCCGCTGTCGACCCTGGCCTTCGGCACCGATGCAAGCTTCTATCGGCTGATCCCACAACTGGTCATCCGCGTGGAAAGCGAAAAGGAAGTGCAACAGCTCTTGCAACTGGCCAACCAGCAGCGCGTAGCCGTGACCTTTCGCGCCGCCGGCACCAGTCTATCCGGGCAGGCCGTCAGCAACTCGGTACTGCTGGTCCTCGGCGACCACTGGAACGGCCGCGAGATTCGACAGGACGGCACGCAAATCCGCCTGCAGCCAGGGGTGATCGGTGCCGCCGCCAATGCCGCGCTAGCTCCCTACCAACGCAAGATCGGCCCCGACCCGGCCTCGATCAATGCCTGCAAGATCGGCGGCATCGTCGCCAACAATGCCAGCGGCATGTGCTGCGGCACCGCACAGAACAGCTATCACACCCTGGCCGGCATGCGCCTGCTGCTGGCCGACGGTACGCTGCTGGACAGCGAAGACCCGGCCAGCGTCGCACGCTTTCGCCAGGAAAAAGCCGGACTGCTCGCCGAACTGGCCGAACTGGGTAGACAAACCCGCGCCAACCAGGCGCTGGCCGAACGTATCCGCCATAAATACCGCCTGAAGAACACCACCGGCCTGGCGCTCAACGCGCTGGTCGACTTCGACGACCCGCTGGATATCCTCTGCCACCTGATGGTCGGCTCGGAAGGCATCCTCGGCTTCATCAGCGCCGTCACCTACCACACCGTGCCCGACTACCCGCACAAGGCCAGCGCCCTGGTGGTTTTCCCCGACGTGGAAAGCTGCTGTCGCGCGGTCACTGCGCTCAAACCGCAACCGGTGTCCGCCGTCGAACTGCTCGATCGCCGCAGCCTGCGCTCGGTACAGGATAAGCCCGGCATGCCCGCCTGGGTGGCCGCCCTCAGCGAGCAGGCCTGTGCGCTGCTCATCGAGTCCCGCGCCGCCAGTGCCAGCCTGTTGCAGGAGCAACTGGCGCAGATCAACGCCGTGCTTGGCCAGTTCCCCCAGGAGCGCCAGGTAGCCTTCAGCAGCGACCCGGCGGTGTACAACCTGCTATGGAAGATCCGCAAGGACACCTTCCCGGCCGTCGGCGCAGTGCGCCGCACGGGCACCACGGTGATCATCGAAGACGTCACCTTCCCCATCGAGCGCCTGGCCGAGGGCGTCAACCAGTTGCTGGCGCTGTTCGACAAGCACGCCTATCACGAGGCGATCATTTTCGGCCATGCCCTGGAAGGCAACCTGCACTTCGTGTTCACCCAGGGCTTCGAAGAGCCCGCCCAGGTGGCGCGCTATGAAGCCTTCATGCAGGACGTCGCGCAGCTGGTCGCCGTGGATTTTGGCGGTTCACTGAAGGCCGAGCATGGCACCGGACGCAACATGGCGCCCTTTGTCGAACTGGAATGGGGCCAGGATGCCTACCAGTTGATGTGGCAGATCAAAGCCCTGTTCGACCCGCATGGCATTCTCAACCCCGATGTACAACTGAGCCGCGACCCACAGATCCACCTCAAGCACCTCAAGCCGTTGCCGGCCGCCGATGAACTGGTCGACAAGTGCATCGAATGCGGCTTTTGTGAACCGGTCTGCCCCTCGCATGGCCTGACCCTCAGCCCGCGCCAGCGCATCGTGGTGTGGCGGGATATCCAGGCCCGCGAACGCGCCGGGGAAAACACCCAGACCCTGCGCCAGGCCTACCAGCACCATGGGCTGGACACCTGCGCCGCCACCGGGCTATGCGCGCAGCGCTGCCCGGTAGGCATCAACACCGGCGATCTGGTGCGCAAGCTGCGTGCGCAACGCGCCCGGCATGGCGCGCTGGCCCACCGACTCGGCGCACAATTGCCCGCGCTGCTGCGCGCGGCGCGCCTGGCCCTGCGCCTGGCCGATGGCACGCGCCGCCTGCTCGGCACACCGCGCATGGCGCGGCTGATGCGCCGCCTGCACCAGGCCAGCGGCCAGCGTCTGCCACTATGGACCCCGGCCATGCCCCAGGCGGCCAGCCCGCTGCGCCTGGATAGCCAGCCACTGCCTGACGCGCGTCCGCGGGTCGTCTACTTCGCCGCCTGCGTCTCACAGGCCATGGGGCCCTCCGCCAGCGATGGCGAGCGCCAGCCGCTGCATGAGAAAACCCGCGCCCTGCTGGAAAAGGCCGGCTACCAGGTCATCCACCTGGCCAGCCCCGACAGCCTGTGCTGCGGCCAGCCCTGGCAATCGAAAGGCTACTTCAGCGAAGCCCAGGCACAACGCCAGCGCCTGCTGGATGCCTTGCTGCAAGCCAGCCGCGGCGGCCTGGACCCCATCTATTGCGATACCAGCCCCTGCACCCTGCGCCTGCTGCAAGACCACCCCGACCCGCGCCTGGATATCTACGAGCCGGTGCGCTTCATCCAGCAACACCTGCTGCCACGCCTGGACATCACCCCGCAGACCGAGCCAGTCGCCGTGCATGTCACCTGCTCCACCCAGCACCTCGGCCAGGCGGAGGCCCTGCTGGACATCGCCCGCCGCTGCAGTACTCAGGTGATCATTCCGGAAGGCATCCACTGCTGCGGTTTTGCCGGCGACAAAGGCTTCACCACCCCCCAGCTGAACGCCCACGCCCTGCGCAACCTGCAGCAGGCGGTACAGCACTGCAGCGAAGGCCTGTCGACCAGCCGCACCTGCGAAATCGGCCTCAGCCAGCATGGCGGTATCGACTACCACAGCGTGGTCTATCTGCTGGATCGGGTGAGCAGGGCCAAAACTTAGACAAAACAATTAATCATTTATTCTAAATGGCGCATAGGTATCCATCCTTGATCCCAGAGCCTTGGAGGACTGCCTATACCGTGTTCTTCCCAAAAAGCAAGTTGCATGCTTTTTATCTGCGGGAGCTGAATAGATATAACTGCTCCTAAAACAACAAGCACAGCACACGCAATCGCTCTCATACCTGACAACAGCAACAAACCGCTGATATACCTACCACTCTTCAACCAGCGCGCCAAGGCCAAGCCTGCAAGAATAACCAGCCATCCCTCCGTGTAGGGCATGACAAATACACCATCCACTTGGGCCAAGATAAGCGCAGAGACCAACGCTAACCATAGCGCCGAATCCAGTGGCGTTCTCTTTTCATCTATTGCCAAAAAAATTAAGCCACGCCACAGACCAGCACCAATAACAAATAACGCAATACTCGTAGCCACTCCACCCCACTCGGCCAACCACTGCAAAATCATTTGATGCGGATGTGCTGCAATATGATTCCACACTGCCGAAAAATGCAAAGGTCCTACACCAAGAAATGGGTTTTCCAAAAACATTTCAAAAGCCGCCTTCCACAAAACCTCTCTAGCAGAAAGCCCATAACGCATACCTGACGGCAACTGGCTAGGCAAAGAAAAAAACTCTGGAATGACAAAAAAAAGCATCCCGTACAAGAACAACCCTAAACAGAAAAACAAGAACTGCAAGCCAACAATAGCCCTATCTCGCAATAAAAAAACAAACAAAGCATGTGAAATCAAAATAGCCAGCCAAGAGCCTCGCCCTGCTAGCGCCACCAGCACGCACCACTGGATCATAGCGACGCAAGTAAGCAGAAAAAAAAGCCGCCATCTTTTTTCAACAAGCCACTTACCACCCAAATATGCAAGCAAGGGCATGAACAGGACCATAACCTGTGAATAAAACCTCGGATTATCAAATCCAGCATATAGCACATAAGGATTTATCGCATGGCGAGCAGACCATATCGCAGAAAAGTAGTATAATAAAAACTGGTATGCCAATATAAAAGAAATGCAAAAAACCACATAAACAAACAACATCTGCCAACGCTCTTCAACATAGAGATGCGCAACAAGAAAAACAACCAACCCCATCCCCACAACCCTGGCCCACTCTTGCAAAGCCCACTCCGGGTATACAGAAGCAACTGAAGAACAAACCCCTAACAGACATACAACAAAAAACAAGCCCGCATAGGGGGATGAAATCCTCTTTTGCAACAGCAAAAAACTCAAACAACCCCAAAATATCATAAGCAACTGGAAAACTCGCTGCTGCCCCAACCAACTACCGGCAACATCCCAATAAAAGATACTGGAACCAGCAAACAAGAAAAAAAATAGAGTGAAGCCAGCACGCAGCGCCTGACAAACCATAAATCACCATAAAAAAAGGCGGCCTAAGCCGCCTTTTTTTCAAAAAATAATTAGCTGCACTTACCAGGCTTGAACTTGGCATCCAAAGTGCTAGTACATGCCCAAACGCCGTCAGCAGTACGCGTCAGCTTGATTTCTTTTTTATTGAACTTATCTGCATTACCACCTTGGGTTGTGCAAGTAATAGCATAAGGAGCAGTAGTAGTCAGACCGACGGCGCAATAAGAGGTGGACGCACCAACACCGATATATCCCTGATCAGTAGCAGTAGTCGAAGGAGTCTTACCTTCATTCAGAGCTTGCTCAAAACCAATTTTGGCAGGTGTAATTTCCGCCAACGCTGCCGCAGCATTGGAACGAACCGTGTAGTCCTGATAAGCCGGCAGAGCAACAGCGGCCAGAATGCCAATGATCGCCACGACGATCATCAATTCAATCAGGGTAAAACCTTTTTGCAGTTGAGCTTTCATAATGTTCTCCTAGGTTGAAGTAAGGCCAACGGCCCTGATTAAGCAAAAGCATAATCCATGCCAACCTCAAGCCCGCGCACTTTGGAGCATAAGCGGGCCAGCGTTCCACCACTCACGTCGCTAACTGACAAAAAATGTCACACGCTTTGCACGGGTTTGGCAGCCTCACGCTTCTAGGCTATAACGCAGGCTTTGCGATAGCTTCTGGATATATCCGCTATGTCAGACACCCCCGCCCTGACCGGCCTGGCCAAGCAACTGGTCATGCAGCAACTGCTGGATGAACGCACCGCACTACAAGCCCTGCAGCAGGCCCAGCGTAACCAGCTGCCGCTGGTCACCTACCTGGTGCAGAACAAGCTGGTCAAGGCGCGCGACCTGGCCGAACTGCTTTGCGAACAGTTCGGCATTGCCATGCTCGACCTGAGCAGCATCGACAAGGACAGCCAGCCTCGCGACCTGCTCAGCGAGAAACTGGCCCGCCAGCACCGCGTGCTGCCGCTCTACAAGCGCGGCAGCAAGCTGTTCATCGCGTTATCCGACCCGGCCAATCACCAGGCGGTCACCGACGTGCAGTTCAGCACCGGGCTGACCACCGAAGCCCTGCTGGTGGAAGATGACAAACTCGGCAACGCCATTGACAAGTTCTATGAAAACGACACCAGCTCCCTCGGCGACCTCGGCGACGTGGATCTGGACGGCCTGGATATTGAAGCCAGCAGCGACGACGGCAAAGATAGCGGCCCCGGCGATGACAACGATGATGCCCCCGTGGTGCGTTTCGTCAACAAGATGCTCCTGGATGCCATCAAGGGCGGCTCCTCCGACTTGCACTTCGAGCCCTATGAAAAAGCCTATCGGGTACGCTTCCGTACCGATGGCATTCTTCATGAAGTAGCCCGCCCGCCGATCCAGCTGGCGCCGCGCCTGTCCGCACGTCTCAAGGTCATGGCCGGCCTGGACATCTCCGAGCGCCGCAAGCCGCAGGATGGGCGCATCAAGATGAAGATCTCCAAGAGCAAGTCCATCGACTTTCGCGTCAATACCCTGCCGACCCTGTGGGGCGAGAAGATCGTCATGCGGATCCTCGACGCCAGCAGCGCACAAATGGGCATCGACGCGCTGGGCTATGAAGAGGAACAAAAGGAGCTGTACCTCAATGCGCTCAAGCAACCGCAGGGCATGATCCTGGTCACCGGCCCCACCGGCTCGGGCAAGACCGTGTCGCTGTACACCGGCCTGAATATTCTCAACACCCCGGACGTAAACATTTCCACCGCCGAAGACCCCGTGGAAATCAACCTGGAAGGCATCAACCAGGTCAACGTCAACCCCAAGCAAGGCATGGACTTTACCCAGGCACTGCGCGCCTTCCTGCGCCAGGACCCGGACATCATCATGGTCGGCGAGATCCGCGACCTGGATACCGCGTCGATTGCCGTCAAAGCAGCACAAACCGGCCACATGGTGATGTCCACCCTGCACACCAACAGCGCCGCGGAAACCCTGACCCGCCTGCGCAACATGGGCGTGCCTTCGTTCAACATCGCCACGTCGGTCAACCTGATCATCGCCCAGCGCCTGGCGCGCAAGTTGTGCAGCAGCTGCAAGAAAGTCGTCGACATCCCCCGCGACACCCTGCTGGCCGAAGGCTTCCCCGAAGACAAGATCGGCACCTTCAAGATCTACGGTCCGGTCGGCTGCGAAAACTGCAAAAATGGCTACAAGGGCCGCGTGGGTATTTATGAAGTGGTTAAAATCACGCCAGCCCTGCAACGCATTATCATGGAAGAAGGCAACTCCATCGATATTGCCGCGCAAATGCGCAAAGACGGCTTTAATGACCTACGCACCTCGGGCCTGCTCAAGGCTATGCAAGGCGTTACCAGCCTCGAGGAAGTCAACCGCGTGACCAAGGACTAACCCATGGCGGAAAAAGCGCAAAAAACCAGCACCTTTGTCTGGGAAGGCACGGATCGCAAAGGTGCCAAGATCAAGGGCGAAACCGCCGGACAGAACCCTGCCCTGGTTAAAGCCCAGCTGCGCAAGCAGGGTATCAACCCTACTAAGGTGCGCAAGAAAACTGTTTCTCTGCTTAGCGCCGGCAAGTCCATCAAGCCGATGGATATCGCCCTGTTTACCCGGCAGATGGCGACCATGATGAAGGCCGGCGTGCCACTGCTGCAGTCCTTCGACATCATCAGTGAGGGTTTTGAAAACCCCAACATGCGTAAACTGATTGATGAAGTGAAGCTCGATGTGGCCGCCGGCAACAGCTTCGCCGCGTCCTTGCGCAAGCGCCCACGCTACTTCGACGAACTGTATTGCAACCTGGTGGATGCTGGTGAACAGTCCGGCTCATTGGAGAACTTGCTAGATCGTATTGCGACCTACAAGGAAAAGACCGAGGCACTCAAGGCCAAAATCAAAAAGGCCATGAACTACCCCATTGCGGTGATCGCGGTAGCGATCATTGTTTCGGCCATTTTGCTGATCAAGGTGGTGCCACAATTCCAAGAAGTCTTTGCCAACTTCGGCGCAGAGTTACCAGCCTTTACTCTGTTTGTGATTGGTATCTCCGAGCTTTTACAAGAATGGTGGTTGATTGTTTTGTTTGGCCTAGTAGCAGCAGGATTCATACTGAGAGAGGCCCATCACCGCTCACAGACGTTTAGAGATAATGTTGATCGAACTGCACTTAAAGCGCCAATCTTTGGCGACATTCTCTATAAATCTGCAGTAGCTCGCTACGCACGCACCCTGGCAACCACCTTTGCCGCCGGTGTACCACTGGTAGACGCACTGGATTCAGTGGCCGGCGCCACTGGCAATATCGTCTTCAAGACCGCCGTCAACAAAATCAAGGCGGATGTCTCCAGTGGCATGCAACTGAATTTCTCCATGCGCAGTACCGGCACTTTTCCAGCCATGGCCGTACAAATGACCGCCATCGGCGAGGAATCCGGCGCGCTGGATGAAATGCTCGACAAGGTGGCCAGCTTCTACGAAGCAGAAGTTGACAACGCGGTGGACGGTCTCACCGCGCTAATGGAGCCTCTGATCATGTCGGTTCTCGGCATTCTGGTCGGCGGCCTGATTATTGCTATGTACCTGCCGATCTTCCAACTGGGCTCCGTGGTCTAAACATGCAACTCATTGACCTTCTGGCCGGCAACTTGCCGGCCTTTGTTTTATTGATTGGCCTGCTCGGTTTGCTGGTTGGCAGCTTCACCAATGTAATGGTCTACCGCCTGCCGGTGATGATGCAGCGCGACTGGCAAAGCCAGGCCCGCGAAATTCTGCAACTACCTGCCACCTCGGCACAGGACGAACCGTTCAACCTCGCCTATCCCAACTCCCGCTGCCCGCACTGCGGGCATGAGATTCGCCCCTGGGAAAATATCCCGCTGCTCAGCTGGCTATGGCTACGTGGTCGCTGCTCGGCCTGCCGCAGCCCCATCAGCACACGCTACCCACTGGTCGAACTGGCCTGCGGCCTGCTCTCCGCCGGCATAGCCTGGCAGTTTGGTTTCAGCTGGCAAACCGCGGCCATGCTGCCTCTGACCTGGGGGCTGCTGGCCATGAGCCTGATTGATGCCGACCACCAACTGCTGCCGGACAGCCTGGTTTTGCCGCTGCTTTGGCTGGGTCTACTGGTCAATCAACAGGCTCTATTCGCCTCCCCCAGCGACGCACTATGGGGCGCAGTGATCGGCTACCTGAGCCTGTGGTCGGTATTCTGGGCATTCAAATTGCTGACCGGCAAGGAAGGCATGGGCTATGGCGACTTCAAGCTGCTAGCCATGCTCGGCGCCTGGGGCGGCTGGCAAATCCTGCCACTGACCATCCTACTGTCATCGGTGGTAGGTGCCGTACTGGGCCTTATCCTGCTCAAGTGGCAGAACGCCGATACTTCGAAGCCCATTCCGTTCGGCCCCTACCTGGCCGTTGCGGGCTGGATAGCACTGCTCTGGGGCGAGCAGATCACCCAGGCATACCTGCAACTGGCCGGTTTCAACTGACCGCAATGGCTATGTCTACCTGGGTTTTGGGGATTACCGGCGGCATCGGCAGCGGCAAGAGCACAGTTGCCAGTCGTTTTGCCGAACTGGGCATTCACCGCGTGGATGCCGATCAGGCGGCTCGCTGGGTAGTCGAACCCGGCCGCCCAGCACTACAGCGTATCGTCGAACGCTTCGGCACGCATCTGCTGCAAGACAATGGCCAGCTCGATCGCGCAGCACTGCGCCAGCTGATCTTTGCTGACCCGCCGCAGCGCCAATGGCTAGAGCAACTGCTACATCCACTCATCGCGGCGGAGATCAGCCAGGCGCTCGCCAAGGCACAATCACCCTATGCGATCCTGGAGTCACCGCTGCTGGTCGAATCCGGTCAGCTGCGCATGACCCAGCGCCTATTGGTCGTGGATAGCCCCGAAGCCCTGCAAATCGAACGAACCATGCAACGCGACGGCGCCGCACGCGAGCAGGTACAGGCCATCATGGCGGCTCAAGCGGCACGCGAAGAGCGTCTGCGCCATGCACATGAGGTAATCTGCAACGATCGCGACCTGAGCTGGCTGGACCAACAGGTGCACCAGTTACATGAGTTCTATCTGAATCTGCGCGGAGGCCAGACATGACCCAGTACCCGATCGTAGCCTGTCCAACCTGCGCCGCGCCCGTAGAGTGGCGCAGCGATAATCCGACCCGGCCCTTTTGCGGCGAACGCTGCAAACTGATCGACCTGGGCGCCTGGGCAGCAGAAAGCCACAGCATCCCCGGCGAACCACTGCTCGACGAACTGTTTTCAGAAACACTGCAGACAGCGCATCACTAACAGGTCGTTGAAAAACGTAGGCGAGGCAGGCAAGACAAGGCGAAAACGGCCGAAAAAGCGCAGTTTACGTGTTGTAAATGAGC
>NZ_PIYS01000029.1:0-112244 GCF_002835605.1 Pseudomonas fluvialis
GTAAGCGCTCCATAAACCCCACCTGCCCATAGGCCGCAGATCATTGGATGCTGAGCTCCCGTTTTCACTGGAGTTCATCCCATGATGCGTCCCGATGCCAAGGTGCAGAAGGTCTACCTCTACCCAAAGCCCGTCGACTTCCGCAAATCCATCAACGGCCTGGCCGCCTTGGTCGAGCTGGACATCAAGGTGGAAGTGTTCAACCCGGTGCTGTTCGTGTTCCTCAATCGCACGCGCAGCCAGGTCAAGATTCTCTACTGGGAGCGCAACGGTTTCTGCCTGTGGCTCAAGCGACTGGAAGCCGAGCGCTTCAAGACCAAGCCCGATGCAGGCGACGAGGCCATCGAGCTGACGGTTGACGAACTGAACTGGCTGCTCGACGGAATTGACCTGTGGCGCAATCGTCCGCACCAGGTACTGACGCCGCGGTTCGTGGCCTGAGCCGGTATAATCCAGCGCCATGAAATTTGGCGCCGACAACCTTCCTAACGATCCCGTCCTGCTCAAGGCCTTGGTGCTGCAATTGCAGGAGCAGGTCGCCCTGCTGCGGCACAAGCTGTTCTCACCCAAGTCCGAGCGCAGCCCTGAAGATGCCGACTCACCGCAGCTGGCCATGTTCAACGAGGCCGAAGAGCTGGTCGAAGAGCCGACTGCCGAGCCAGCCGAAGCTGAAGCCGAAGAAGTCGTTGCGCCGATCAAGCGTCGTGGCAAGCGCAAGCCGCTGCCGGCCAATCTGCCGCGCGTCGAAGTCGTCCATGAACTGCCCGAGCACGAACTGACCTGCGCCTGCGGCGCCTGCAAGCAGGTGATTGGAGAAGAGACCAGCGAGCAACTGGAGATCATCCCGATGCAGGTGCGGGTTATCCGTCATATCCGCAAGACTTACGCCTGCAAGGCCTGCGAAACCGCACCGGTCACCGCCGACAAACCGGCCCAACTGATCGAGAAGAGCCTGGCTAGTCCCAGCGTGTTGGCGATGCTGCTGACCACCAAGTACGCCGACGGCATCCCGCTGTACCGTTTCGAGAAAATGCTCGGTCGCCACGGCATCGACATTCCCCGCCAGACCCTGGCGCGCTGGGTGATCCAAAGTGGCGAGCAGCTGCAGCCGCTGCTCAACCTGATGCGCGACAAACTGCTGGACTACCCGGTGCTGCACTGTGACGAAACCCGCCTGCAGGTGCTGCACGAACCCGGACGCGATCCCACCGCGCAGTCCTGGATGTGGGTGCAAAGCGGCGGGCCGCCAGATAAGCCGGTGATCCTCTTCGACTACACCACCAGCCGCGCGCAGGAGGTACCGCTGCGCCTGCTCGATGGTTATCACGGCTACCTGATGACTGACGACTACGCTGGCTACAACGCCGTGGCCGTGCAAGAGGGCATCGAGCGGTTGGCCTGCTGGGCGCATGCGCGGCGCAAGTTCGTCGAGGCGCAGAAAGTGCAGCCCAAGGGCAAGACCGGCCGTGCCGACATGGCGCTGAACCTGATCAATAAGCTCTACAGCATCGAACGTGAACTGAAGGACGCCAGCGATGCCGAGCGGCAGGCCACCCGAGTGCAACGCAGCCAACCGCTGCTCGATCAACTCAAGGCCTGGCTGGACAAGACCCAGCCGCAGGTTGCTGGGCAGACGGCTCTGGGTAAGGCCGTAAACTACCTGGCCAGCAACTGGGGCCGGCTGGTGCGTTACGTCGAAGGTGGAAACCTGCCCATCGATAACAACCGCGCCGAAAACGCCATCCGCCCGTTCGTCATCGGTCGCAAGAACTGGTTGTTCAGCGACACGCCCAAGGGCGCCACGGCCAGCGCACAGATCTACAGCCTGATCGAAACCGCCAAGGCCAACGGCCAAGAGCCTTACGCCTGGCTGCGCCACATCCTCGAACACCTGCCAACGGCACAGAGCGTCGAGGACTACGAAGCGCTGCTGCCGTGGAACTGCTCGCCGGCTTCTGCCTTTGCTTCCTGAAAACAAACCCCGTCCACTAGGACGGGGTTTATGGAGCGCTTACATAGTATGTAGAATCATAGTATGCATAGACTGACAGTGGGCAGATGCCCGTCAAGCCTCAGCAATGCACCCTTGTCACCATATTCGCTGCCAACGTGCGAAGGAGACGCCTTGAGCTCGGCCTCTCGCAAGAAGAGCTAGCCGAGGCCGCAGGTGTGCATCGTACTTATGTGGGGATGTTAGAGAGGGGGGGGAGAAAAACGTGACGATCTACAATATCGAGCGTATTGCACAAGCCCTGAGCTTAGAACCTGCCGCATTACTTACAACGCATTAACAAACGTCCTCAGACTCAAAGAATCCCCGCCCAAAAACAAAACCCCTGACAAGCAGGGGTTTAAAACTAATAATTATTTAACTAGAAGAGGCTAAGCGAGACCGCCCAAGAGTGACCTGACCACTTACCATGTACGGCCTTAACTTCCTTAACCGCCGATAGTAAGCCAAAAGCACTCTAATCTGTTGCAATGCATTTGCTTCTATAGCATTGAATTCCTCTCTATACTGCTCCCAAAGCATGACAGAAAAGAACTGATCAACAAAGCTTACAAGCTGCTGAACAACGCCATCAGTTAGGAAAATATCTACCTGACGCCTTTCATCTTCGAAGCCGCCAAGATTATTTTCTGAAAAGTAGCGATAGACCCTTCTATAGAACAACTCTAAATCATTAAAAACATCATCATCGCAAATTCTAACAGCCGCACGCTCAATCTGAGCAGCCATTCGCGGCAACATATTTAACCTTATGTGCCCGGGCGAGTTAAATCTCAGCTCAGCCACCCAAGGCCGATGAATCGATGGTATAACTGACTTCAATCCACTAAAAATATTAACAGCGCTAAAGCCGCCAGTCCATTTCGCCATTACCCTCGCAAGAGTACCTCTGACCGCCTCTCGCCCTAAGTGCTCAAGACCGTAGTGAAATGAATATAGCTGCTGATATAGCTTGGGCACTAACGAAAGATCGTCTATGTACAACTCACGATCCAAGCCAATAAAATAATCATCAGTTACATCAACAGCTAACTGCCGCGCAGCAGGCGTTGCTATATCAAAAGTCAGATAGGAATTCTCAGACGGCTGATATTCTTCGGGAAGTTGCTGAAAAGTAGTTTTGACGAAGGCAGATCTTCTAGCAGACGCCCCCATATCAAAAACAGTTAACCAGTCCGCACGCTCAAATAATTCCCGCAAAGAAAGCAGGCCATCTAAGTACCCCCTTAAATCTGCACGCACCACTGGAACCATACACCACCGATTCCGCGAAGCCGTACAATCAAGCCAAGAATAGAGAACGTCATCCCCCTCTTCACTTTTGAATAAACTAAGGAGAGGGCCATCAAAGTCTATTAAGTCGGCATTCCACGTATGCTTCGGGATGTTCCGACCATCAATTCTTCGCCCATCCACTCGCAAGAAAGACATTATGGAATCTCCCCAGCCAAAGAGAATGAGAGGAGAAAGTCATAACTAGCATATGGATGGAAATCAAAATGTTGCCGTTCATCCACTGGCGTACATAGGCCATCCTGTGGCGTCAAATCTGCGCGCGCCACATACCCGCCAAATATCTTGCGCGCACGCCTAAAGTGACTTTCCAGATGCTGAAATGCTGTAACGCTTCCGGCATAAGATGCATGCATAGAAAGGGCCCAACAGGAGCACTTCTCTTCGGAGTCTGCTGCCCTGAGAAAGCGAGGCGGATTCTTAACAGCCTGGGGCAGGAAGCATTCCCGACTTGGGCTTCCTGCGACCCAGCGCCAAGCCTCGCGATTCACACCCACGGCTGATGCAGGTGGGCATTGATCAACACCAGCCGCAATCTGAGCGACTTCATTCTGATAAGCGAGAACCATCCTTTGTTCCGATACTCCGCAAGAATCATGGTTATGTGGGCCGCAGCTTAGTAGAAAACTGCGCGAGCTGCACCACCGAGCCACTTATGTTAAGTCGTGAGCGCGCACGGTTCAGGATGTCCCAAACCACGCGCCCAATTCGCTCGACTGAAAAATACAGGCCGGCAACATCACAGGCCATCAGCCCCTAGGGCCGACTCGCTTGTCGTTGCCACGTTGTAAACCGCAACGTAAATTCTCTATGAACCATCAACCAGCCCCATCAGGGTGTGACACTGCAGAGCTGGTGCTGGGCCTCAAGCGCAGGGATTTAGCGGCTTGTAGAGGGGACGTAGATTCACGGTTGACCATCCCCCCGGCTCCACCAAATACACATCTAAAGACGTCCACGGACGTCTTTTTTTGTGCCTGAAACCCAGCAAATACGGGGCTTTCAGCACCTATAGCGTCCTAAGACATCCGACAGCATCCGCGCATTTCTGTATTCCTAATGGTATTCCAGGCATACAGGTGTTAATTTCAGGAATACAGAATCTCCTCCTGGAATACCAATGGGCGCCAAAAGCACACGTCTATCTGAAGCCAAAATTAAAGCTGCGAAGCCCAGAGATAAAGATTACGTTCTGAGCGATGGCGGCGGCCTTCAATTGCGAGTGAGAATCATTGGCTCAAAGCTGTGGAACTTTAATTACCACCACCCCATAACTAAAAAGCGCATCAACATGGGGCTTGGCATTTACCCTGAACTCTCCCTGGCACAGGCCAGGAAAATGACAGTGGACGCGAGAGAGCTGCTTGCCTTGGGGGTAGACCCGAAAGAGCATCGGGAAGCGTCGGGACGTGCCAAGAAGGCTGCAACCGAGCACACGTTCCAGAACGTAGCTACAGCCTGGTATGAGCTGAAAAAAGACTCCGTGACACAGGCCTACGCCGAGGACATCTGGCGTTCACTGACGCTGCACGTATTCCCAGACTTGGGTACAACACCGATCTCAGCCATCAGTGCACCACAGGTCATCAACCTGCTTCGGCCACTCGAAACCAAGGGTAGCCTTGAGACCGTTAAACGGCTGACGCAACGGCTCAACGAGATCATGACCTACGGGGTCAGCTCTGGACTGATCCATGCCAACCCGCTCAGCGGCATCCGCTCTGTCTTCAAGAAACCAAAAAAGAAAAACATGGCTGCACTGCCCCCAGATGAGCTGAACGAGCTCATGGTGGCAATTGCCAATGCCAGCATAAAAAGAACGACCCGCTGCCTGATCGAATGGCAACTTCACACCATGACCCGACCAGCGGAGGCAGCTACCACTCGATGGGCAGACATCGACTTTGAAAAGAAAATCTGGACGATCCCAGCTGAGCGGATGAAGAAACGCCGCACTCACATGATTCCGCTCACGGAACAGGCTCTCGCGTTACTGGAAGCAATCAAACCCTACAGTGGGCACCCCCACCACCATCCGCGTAGTCTGCAACAACACCCTGACCATCGCCCTGGACGGCACCAGTCGTGCGATCAAGGTTCCGCACAGCACCCGCTTCGATGGCGACCTGGTGAAGAAGCAGCTCGGTATCGCCGTCTCGCAATGGGATGACTTTATGTACCGCATGCGCCACTTGGCGGAACGCAAGGTGCAGTGGCATGAGGCACTGGGCTTCTTTATGAACGTGATGTGTGAGACCAGCCCGACCGGTCCGCTTCCTGAACAGCTGCCGAACGAGCGCGCTCTGCGCAAAGTGCAGGAGCTGTACGAAGGCCGTGGCCGGGGGAGCCAGCTGGACTCAGCACGCGGCACTGCCTGGGGCCTGCTCAATGCCGTGACCGAGTACGTCGATCACGAGCGCCGGGCACGCAGCACAGAGTACCGCCTCGACTCTGCCTGGTTCGGCCAAGGTGCCCAGATCAAGCAACGCGCATTGGATACAGCCCTGCAATTGGTCGCCTGACCTTTTATCCACCCCCACCATAACGCCCGACCCGCTTCGCTGCAGGTCGGGCGTTTCTATTTCTGCAAGGTGAACGCTATGAAAGCTACTTCATTGAATCGCAGCACCAGCAAAACCCGTCCGGCTCTGCGCCTGGTCAGCACCAAGGAGCTGCCGCGCGAGGACTGGCTGCAGATCCGCAAGCAAGGTATCGGTAGTTCGGACGCTGCGGCAGCAGTCGGTCTGAACCCGTACAAGTCGCAACTGGAGCTGTGGATGGAAAAGACGGGGCGTGATGCCGGCATGCCAAAGGCTGATCCTCAGGATGAGGAAAGCCCGATGTACTGGGGCAATGTGCTGGAACCCATCGTGGCCTGGCATTACAGCAAGCGCACTAGGAATAAGGTACGGCGCATCAACGCCGTGCTGCAGCACGCGGATCCGGAGCTGCCCTGGATGCTGGCCAACATCGACCGCGAGGTGATCGGGGCCGACGATGTGCAGATCCTTGAATGCAAGACAGCCGGCATAAACGGGGCACGCCTCTGGAAAGAGGGCGTGCCGGAGTATGTACAGCTGCAGGTAATGCACCAGCTCGCCGTCACCGGCAAGCAGGCCGCGGATGTCGCCGTGCTGCTTGGCGGCCAGACGCTGGAGATTCACCGCATCGAACGGGACGAGCAGATGATCGCCCGCCTGATCGAGCTGGAACGCCGGTTCTGGCAGTACGTGGAAACCGACACGCCACCACCGGCTGATGGCACCGCTTCGGCAGAGTCAGCACTGCGCTGCCTCTACCCGGAGGACAACGGTCAGATCGTCGACTTCAGCCAGCATGCCGGACTCAGCGCGGCTTACATCGAGCTGAAAGCCGTTCGCCAGTCGATTGCCGACAGGGAAAAGCGTGAGGCTGAACTTAAGCAGATGCTGCAGCAGGCCATGGGCGACGCCAGTCGGGCTGAGTTCACCAGCGGCTATGTCAGCTGGCGCAAAGCCAAGGACAGCATCGGCCTCGATGTTGCTCAACTGCTCAAGGACAAACCCTACCTGCAGGCCAAGTACCCACTGCTGAAGCAGGGTGCACGGCGCTTCCTGGTCGGCTGAACCGCCACTACTCCAACCATTCCCTCCCCTTGGCCAGTCCATGCAGTTCGCGCTGCGTGGCTGGCTTTTTTCATTTCCAGGAGACTCACCATGCTCAAAGGTCTGGCTATCACTCCGCCGGTGCTCGGGCGGATTTCCATCGGTAAGGTCATCGAGAAAAACGGCAAGCGCCTGCCGGAGAAGGATGACCAATTCACCATCACCTCCCAGGTGCAGGGTAAGGACGGCTGGCTGCTGCACCCGCTCAATGAAGAGCTGCGTCTGGGCAAGGACGACAAGCTGCGCAGCATTCCGGTACGTCTTTTGTTCAACGAGCCGGAGCTGAATTTCCGAGCCGACTACACGCTGTTCGACCGACAATCGGGCCGACCTGTTTGCGTCGGCAATGGCGAGACCTGCAAACGAGTCACTCAGGATGGCATGCAGTCGTTGCCTTGCCCGTCGCCGGATGCCTGCCCACTGGCGAAAGGTGGTGCCTGCAAGCCCTATGGCCGGCTGAATGTAGTCATTGGCGATGAGGATCCGCTGGGCAGCTTTGTGTTCCGCACCACCGGCTTCAACAGCATCCGCACCCTGGCTGCTCGACTGCATTACTTCCAGGCCATCTCGGGTAACCGACTGGCCTGTCTGCCGCTGGAACTGCGCCTGCGTGGCAAGTCGACACGCCAGAGCCATGGCACACCGATCTTCTACGCCGACCTGACAGTACGCGGTGGCATGGACATGGCTGAAGCACTGGTGACAGCAAGCGAACTCGACTCGCGTCGTCAGGCAGCCGGCTTCAATCAGGTCGCTTTGGATGAGGCGGCACGACGCGGCTTCGGCAACGGAGCCTTCGAGGACAGCGAGGAGGATGTCGGTGCCATCGTAGAGGAGTTCTTCGCCAATCCGGATGCGACATCCGACAGTCAGAGCAGCACCGCCCCGCCTGCCCCCAACTCACTGGCAGGCAAGCTGGAGGTACTCGCCACTCAAACCCACTAACCTTGCGCCTGCTCACTCCGGGCAGGCCTTCGGAGATTCGAGATGACACTACTGAGATTTTTGCTGTGCCTATTCACTTTCATCGGCGCGATGGCTGCAGCAGGCGCGATGGTTATCAGCGTTCTGCTTATGCTGCGCTTCCCACCGCTGCTGGTCGCTGTGTTCTTGGCCTGCTGGATCCTCTGCAAACTTCTAAAAGCCTTTCGCAAGCCGGGCCAAACCAAAGCCACAACCTTTTCAGCCCAGTAATACGACCATGCCACCATACAAGCCGAGTTGAACAAACACTACGAAGGCGGCTGGGAGCAGTTCCAAGCAGATCTGATATTGGACAGCCAGCGACAGTAACGATCCGAGCAATGTATAGATATATGGATCGTGGCCTTTCGTAAAGACGGGGGCGAAGACGCAAGATCGTCGGTGGTCAACCAGACGAATGGAAATATTGGTGCAGCAAAGGCAAATTTCCATAAGCTCAGGCTACCGATAAAGAGGGACTTCGATCCCTCTTTATTATCTCCACTTCGGACAGCCCCTGAATCGCCCCAGCTTTCCTAGACGACTACTTTTGGTCGATTACAACCGTTCAAGAAAGGCAATTATCCGCCAGAGGCTGTAATTCCGAAGTAATTAAGTTTCTGCCCACGCCAGTGGGGATAGTAACTAGGTTTTCTTATGGCTCCTCATTTCACTCAACATTAAGGCCAACGGCCTGGCAGTAGCGATCCAGCAGGGTTTGGGTGTCGATCGCGCGGCGGATGGCGCTTTCGCGGGCGCTTCCTTGCGGCTCCCGAACCAAGGTGCAGAAGTGTTCGACCAGATGTACGGCCTGCGGCTGCTCAGTGGCCACGTCAATGTGCTGGAACTCGTCTGGCGAGGCCATGCCCTGGCGCAGGGTGTAGCGGTTCATGTATTTAGGGTTATCGAAGGCGAAGCCGTCTTTCCAGTCCAGTACATAGTCGTCGATCTGAATCAGGCCGCTGTCGCCGAGAATGTCCAAATCCATCTGGCAGACGCCGGCGTCGTAACCGAAGTCGAAGCTAGAGGTCTGGCTACTGGCGAACACGACCAGGCCGCTGCCGCCGACAAAGGCGCCGGTTTCTGGGTCACGACGCACAGCGGCGTGCACATTGAGTACCTCACCGCTCGGACGCAGGTATTCAACGATGGCGCGCATGCTGTACCAGGCCATGTCGCCGATTGCGCCTGTGGGCTCTTTGACGGGGTCGAAGCGGATATTGCTGCGATCCATAAAAGGGAAGAAGAACGAGGTGTTGACGCGCTGTGCTTTGCCAACCAGCTTGTCTTGGCGACTCTGGACTTCGGCGGTGCGCGGGTGGTGGGTGAAGTGCGTTGCATCCATGAAGGCTAGGCCCTTTGCCTGCGCCCGGGCGGCGATGCGGCGTGCCGAGTCGGCACTGATAAAGGGCTTCTCGCTGATCAGGTGCTTGTCGTTATCCAGCACGGCCAGGCAGATCTCTTCGCGCCCGGCGGTGGGGGTGGCGACATACACCACGTCGATGTCGTCGGCCTGTACCAGCGCCTGCCAGTCGGCGTGCACGCTGGGGATATCGTGTTCCCAGGCAAAGACGCGTGCGCTTTCTTCGCGGCGGCTGGCCACAGCCACTAGCTGAGCGCTGGGGGCTTGCTGAACGGCCTTGGCGATGACACGGGCAATCATGCCGCTGCCGATAATGCCGAATCTTAGGGTAGTCATAGGTGTGTTCCTTGTGGGCTTACCGGGTAGAGAGGTATTCGTCTAGGGCATGCAGCACGTGGATGCGCGCCGGCTCGGCCAGGCAGCCTTCACAGCGTGCTACGTGCGCAGCAAAGTGCAGCGATTGCAGGTGCGCATCGAAGGCGGCTTGGTCGACGTAGGTTTCCAACAGGTGGAAGGTATTGGCGTCGATACTGTCGCGGTACAGGTCGTAGCTCAGGTTGCCGGGCTCGAGGCGTGAGTGTTGAGTCAGTTCCTGTAGTGAGGTGGCTACATGCTGGTTGCACTCGGGCAGGACAACGACGCTGGCAATGACGTGCAGGCTCATACAGGCTCCTGATCTGAGTGGACAGTGAGCGGGGCATGGTCGACCTTGATCAGCCACTTGCCACCCTGGCCAGCTTTGACGGCGGCCAGGGCCCTGGGCAGGTTGGCGTAGTCGTCTAGGTGTAGGGCGGGCGTGGTCAGATTGCCGTCGCGCAGTTGCTCCAGCAGTTGCCGGCCGGCCTGGCGGATTTGCACCCAGTCGGCGGCGCTGGCGTGGTCATGCATGCTGCCCAGCGCCACTTCGTGGCACGACAGCGCTGTGCCGAAGGCCGGTAGCGGGGCCTGCTCCAGACGGTCCTGGATGCACACCAGGTGGCCGTTGTAACCGAGCAGCGGCGCCAGATTGCGTGCGTGCTCGCCGCTCACGGTGTCAAACAGGGCGTACAGGCTGCGTTCGCCGAGGGCGGCCTGCAGGGCCACACTCCATTGGCTGTCGCGATAGTCGAAGCTGCCGCTCACGCCCATGGCACTCAGTGGGCCATGGTGGCGTGGCGCCGCCGTAACCCACACGCGCCAGCCGCGCGCCACCGCCAGCTGCACGAGGAACAGGCCCACGGCGCCGCCGGCGCCGATGATCAGCACATCGCGCTGGCCGGCATCTGGGACTTTGGCTTGTGCCTGCCAGGCGGTCAGGCCCGGGCAAGGCAGCGCGGCGGCCTGTTCACTAGCAACGCCTTCCGGAACTTGAAGCAACGCACCGACAGCGAGGCGAGTGAAAGGCGCGAAGCTACCGTCGCACTTAAGCCATTGGTGATAGGCTACGCGGCTGCCCAACGGCAGGCTGACCCCGGCGCCACGGGCGACCACGATGCCCATACCATCGACGCCCGGTATATGCCCAGGTCGCCAATCGGGATGGCCGCGCTCGATCATCTTCCAGTCCACCGGATTGAGGCCGATAACCTGGTTGGCGACGATCACTTCGCCGGCTTGCGGGGCTACCAGCGCTTTGCTGTGCAGCTCTAACTGGCCGGGACCTTGCCAGCTCCAAACCTGTTGCGATTCCGGAAGGTGGTACTCAAACATGCGCTGCTCCTTAGTGATGGAAGCACGGCAAGACATATTCGCCGAGCTCCTCAAGGGTTTCTTGCAGGGGGCGCTGGTTGCGACGTAGGTGCAGACCGACATGGTCGACGCCGGCGGCGCGCATGGCGTGCAGCTCGGCGATCAGACCCTCGCGGCCCACAGCCGCTCCGAAGCGATGGCGGCGCAGCGGGGCCTGGGGGCCATCTAGCAGGTCGAGATGGATGAAGCTGACGTAAGGTTTGCTGCCGGCGACGTCGCGCCACAGGGCGCAGCGGCGTCGATGGTCGTCCGGGGTGCCGGGGTAGGCGAGCCAGCCGTCGAGGTGCTCGCCGGCCCAGGCTGGGGTCTGCTGGGCCAGCCCGGCGACCAGTAGCGGCAGGCGTTGCTGCGCGGGTGCCGGCAACAATTGCACACCATCCGGCAGTTGCCCTGCGCCACCGCTGCGCAGTAACTCGACCTGCGCGCGGAAGGCCTCGCCGCGGTTGTCGAAGTCAGCTCCGAACACCGGGTACTCGACCGGACGATCACCACTGGCGACACCTAGCAAGAGGCGACCTCCGCTAAGCTGGTCGATGCTTACTGCGGCCTTGAGCGTCAGCCAGGGTTGGCGCAGCGGCAGTACCACGGCGGCGGTACCGAGCAAAATACGCTCGGTAATGCCAGCTAGGTAACCCAGATAGCTGAAGGCCTCAAATACCTGCGCGGCATCGCCGAACTGAGGGTCGTAAAGTGGTACATCGCGTACCCACAGGGCACGAAAGCCTAGAGAATCGACCTGGCGGGCCAGCTTGGCATGCTGGCGCAGGTCCGGCACACCGTGTGGGCGGCCATCCCGCAGGCGGGCATTTTGCCCTGCCGGCGACCAGTCGTTATCCAGCGGCAGTTCGACGCCGATGCTGAAGCCGCCTTGGCAGAGTTGTGATAGAGCTTGCATTGTCTGACTCCTCAACCTCAGTGGCCGACCGTCAGACCACTGTTGGCGCTGGGGTTGGCGGTCGTCGGGTTGAGGCGATCCAGGCGACCACTCCAGAAGGTGAGGATCAGCGCACCCAGTACTACCAAGGCACCAATCCATGCGGTGTGGATCAGTCCGATGTCGGCGACGATATGCCCACCCAGCCAGGCGCCGCCGGCGATACCGAGGTTGAAGGCAGCGATGTTCAAGCCCGAGGCTACATCCACAGCTTGCGGGCTGAAGTGTTCGGCCTGGCGCACCACGTATAGCTGCAGGCCCGGCACGTTGCCGAAGGCCACTGCACCCCAAAGCAACACGGTGCCCAGTGCCAGCCAAGAGTTACTGGCAGTGAAGCTGAGCAATAACAACACGCCGGCGAGCAGCGTGAAGATCAGTTTCAGTGCGCCGATTGGCCCGCGCTGATCGGCCAGCTTGCCACCCCAGATATTGCCTACCGCCACCGACAAGCCGTAGACAAGCAGCACCAGGCTGACGGCGCCTGCGCTAAAACCACTGATGTCCTGCAGGATGGGGGCGAGGAAGGTAAACGCAGTGAAGGTGCCGCCATAACCCAGCGCCGTCATCGCATATACCAGCAGCAGGCGCGGCTGCTTTAGCACCGCAAGCTGGGTCAGCAGCGAGGCCGGAGGGGTATGCTGGATTTTTCGCGGCACAAACAGCAGGCTACCGATAAAGGCGATCACGCCCAGCGCCGACACCGCCAGGAAGGTCTCGCGCCAGCCGAAGTGCTGGCCGATAAAGGTTCCCAGCGGCACGCCGGTGACTAGAGCCACGGTCAGCCCGGTGAACATGATGGCAATCGCGCTGGCGGCTTTTTCTTTAGGCACCAGGCTGGTGGCGATGGTCGAACCGATTGAGAAGAACACCCCATGCGCAACGCCGGTAACGATGCGCGCGATGATGAGCGACTCATACCCTGGCGCCTGCCAGGCCAGCAGGTTGCCGGCCGTGAACAGCAGCATCAGGCCCAGTAGCAGAGCCTTTCGCGGAACCTTGCCGGTCAGCGCGGTGAGCAGCGGCGCGCCCACGGCAACGCCCAATGCATAGAGACTGACCAATAGGCCAGCGGCAGGGATGTCGACGCCGAGGTCGGTAGCGACGGTGGGGATCAGGCCAACGATCACGAACTCAGTCGTGCCGATGGCAAAGGCGCTTAGGGTAAGCGCCAAGAGAGCAATAGGCATGGGATGACTCCACAGAAGATTGAAGGCGCTCAGTATCCGCGGCAGACTAATGCGGAAAAACCAGCAAAACCGGCAAAGACTTTTGACTGAAGATCAACAATGAAAATCAGCCTGGAAGAGATGCTTGCTTTCGTCAGCGTGGTCGACACTGGCTCGATCAGCGCCGCAGCCGAGCAGCTGCAGCAGACCGCATCGGGAGTAAGCCGCGCACTCGGTCGTCTGGAAGGAAAACTCGCAGTGACCCTGCTGCGCCGAACCACGCGACGTCTAGAGCTGACCGAAGAGGGTCAGGTGTTCCTCACCCAAGCGCGTCGAATTCTGGCCAGTGTGGAAGAGGCCGAAGAGCAGATGGCGCTGCGCCGGCAGGTGCCGGCAGGGCGCCTGCGAGTGAACACCGCATCGCCCTTCATGCTGCATGTGATAGTGCCGCTGATCGGCGATTTTCGCGCGCAGTACCCACAGATCGAGCTGGAGTTGAACAGCGACGACCGCTTTATCGACCTTCTTGAGCGACGTACCGACCTGGCGATTCGTATAGGTACCCTGGCCGACTCCAGCCTGCATGCGCGGCCGTTGTGCGCCAGTCGCCGGCGCGTGCTGGCAAGCCCTGCCTACCTTGAGCGCCACGGCATTCCGGTCTCAGTCGAAGCACTGGAGGGACACAGCCTGATCGGCTTTACCGAGCCGGAGAGCCTTAATGAATGGCCGCTGCGTCACGACCAGAGTGATCATTGGAAGATTACTCCGACTCTGCGCGCTTCAAGCGGTGACACCCATCGGGCGTTGGCATTAGCCGGGCAGGGTCTGGTTTGCTTATCTGACTTCATGACTGAGGCCGATCGCACTCGCGGCGATCTGGTCGAGGTGCTAGCCGAGCAGCGGGTCGAGGTGCGTCAGCCGATCAATGCAGTTTACTACCGCAACAGCCCCTTAGCCTCGCGAATTACTTGCTTCCTTGACTTCCTCAGCGAGCGACTTAGGGGAAAAATTAAGTAGACACTTGGTAACAGCTGACTTGAGCCGCTGCCGACATTTATAAAACTGAATGGATCAAAAGCGATCAGGTTACATGTTCTGATCAGTGTGAATCGCCCCGAGACATCCGAGAGACTGTTTGGGGCCGATGTCTGTTGCGATGATCGGCTACGTCAGCCAGCTTCCGATTGAACGAGGAGGAATCAATCAATCACTACTTCCTCATCCGCCACTTCTTCGTACTCCATCTGGTGGCGTGTCCATTCCGCAGCAACGACCGGGTTTTCACGGATCTGCTGCTCAATCTGTAGCGTCTCGCGGTACTCGCGCGCCTGAGCGGTCATGGTCCACTGTGTCTGCACGCCCAGCTCCTCAAGCTCCTGCCTAATGTCGGTAATTCCCAGGCGGAAGAACTCTTTGCGCGGATTGACCTTGTTCACCTGCTGACGCAGGAAGTGGCGATGTAGCTGTTTCTCCAGACTCGGGGCGTCCTCGCTGAAGATCATGGCGTGCACGTCAAATTCAAAGGGCACGCTGGCATCACCCAGCTCGCGAATGCGGTCAGCAGGCTCCAGACGCCGGGTCATACCGATTTTGAACACGTCCTCGCCGAATGAGCCGATGTTAGAGATGACATAGACGTGGCCGGTGCGGGTTTGCTGGGCCATCGACAACGCACGCTGGTTCTTCTCCTCGGCCTGGCGCAACTGTTCCTGCAGTGCAGCCAACTTGGCTTCAAACTCTGCCCGCTGTGCCTCGGAAGCTGCAGCCACCTGAGCCTCGACCTTTTCCATGGCTTTGCGCAGGTTCTGCTCTTCCTTGGCCGCTTCTTTGATGGCGCGCTCGTACTCGCGACGGGCCTTCTCCTCTTCGCGAATCTGCTCACGCAGCCGGCGCTGCTCCTCACGCTCCTGTTCGCGAATCGCCTGGGCAGTGGCAGCCCAACGCAACTCCTCCAAGCGGGCCTGCAGGTAGGCTTCAGTGACCCTGGCATTGCGGAATGAAGCGCCGTTGACGTTAACCAGGGCGAACGAGTCCCTGATCTCTTTCTCAAGCATGCCGTGGTTGTCCGATTTGGCCCGGGAGAGAATCGAGTCCACCTTGCCATTGAAGGCATCCGTGACAAATCGGATCGCCGTCGAACGCCGGTTTGCCTCGGCATAGTCACAAACAGCGGCCTGCCCATTCTTGACCATGATCTTGGAAAGCTCGCGGGCATCTTTAAGCTTCTGACCAGCCTCGGTGTAGCCGATCTCCTCCGCCAGATCATCCAGCAGGTGGTAGGTCGGGATGATGTACGAATCGCCGTAGCCTTCGATCTTGTTCTTGATCGCGGCAGCCGCCTCCGTCAGCTCCTTCAAACGCCCGACAGCACCATAGGCCTCACCGGCAATCTCTTCGGCTTTTGCATGCGCAGAGCTGACAATGCGCTCAGCCTCAAGCAATGCAGCTGATAGGCGCGCCTCCGCCTGCTCCAGGCGCTGCCGAGTGGTCTTGAGCATCGAGTCTTTCTGCGATTTGATTTCTTCATCCAGCCGGGCAACCTCAGCCTCCACATCGGCAAGAGCCTGGTAGCGCTCCAACTGCGCCTGGAGAGTCGCCAGCCTGTTGCCTTGATCGACATAACGCTGAGCAGCTACCCGAGCCTCATCAAGCAACGCCTGGATTTCACGTCGCTGCGCTTCAGTCAACTCACCGAGCTGCTTGATTCTTTCCTGCAGCTGGCTGCGCTCTAGTAGCAGCGTTGCTCTGGCTTTCTGGTGTTTGGCACTCTGGACAACGAAATAGATCCAGGCGCACCATGCCAAGGCTGGCAACCAACCTTGCGAGCCGCAGCGTATTCATTGTGGCTGGGGGCGCTTGCTGATTGGCCACACCTATCCACGGGCTGAGGCGCTGGCCACGGATTTACTGGGTGAGCAACCTGGCCAGCGCGATATCGCGCTCTATGTGGCAGCGCCCCAGCAGGTGCTGGCCTATGCGCCGCAGCAACTGTTTCTTGATCCCTCGGATACCCTGCGCCTGTGGTTCAGTGATTACCGCCCGGCTCGCCGACGCTTTCGCGGCTTCAGTATTCGTCCCGTACAGACGAGCAGCGACTGGTCTGCTGTCAATTGCCTCTATGTACAACGCGGCATGCTGCCGGTGGATGTTGAACAACTTACTCCCCGAGAGCAGGGCGGGCCCAGTTACTGGTTGGCGGAGGATGCCCGCGGCGCAGTAATCGGCAGCGTCATGGGGCTCAATCATCGCAAGGCGTTTGATGACCCGGAGGGCGGTAGCAGCCTGTGGTGCCTGGCGGTCGCCGCCGACTGTCCGTGTCCGGGGGTGGGCGAGGCGCTGGTGCGCCACCTGGTTGAGCATGGCATGAGTCGCGGTTTGAGTTATCTGGATCTGTCGGTGCTGCATGACAACCAGCAAGCCAAGGCGCTTTACCGCAAGCTGGGTTTCCGGCCTCTGCAAACGTTTGCCATCAAGCGCCGCAACGGCATTAACCAGGCCCTGTTCCTCGGCCCTGGTCCGGATGCTGCGCTGAATCCCTATGCGCGGATCATCGTCGACGAGGCGCAACGCCGGGGTATCGAGGTGCAGGTCGATGATGCGCCGGGGGGGCTGTTCACGCTGAGCCACGGGGGGCGGTGGATACGCTGTCGGGAATCGCTGTCAGACCTGACCAGTGCGGTGAGCATGACGCTCTGCGCCGATAAGCAGTTGACCCATCGAGCCTGGGCCCAGGCCGGTCTTAGCCAGCCCGCCCAGCAGTTGGCCGCAGGCGCGCCGGCCAATGCCGAGTTCCTGGCGCGGCATGGGCGGGTTGTGGTCAAGCCGGTCAATGGCGAGCAGGGCCAGGGCGTGGCCGTGGACCTGCGGGATGCCGAGGCCTTGGAGCGGGCGATTATGCGTGCCCGACAGTTCGATGCTCGTGTGCTGCTGGAGAGCTATCACCCCGGCCATGATCTGCGCATCGTGGTCATCGGCTATGAGGTGGTTGCTGCAGCTATCCGACATCCGGCCATGGTGGTAGGCGACGGTCTGCACCGTATCGAGCAACTGATCGAAGCCCAGAGCCGCCGCCGTGCTGCCGCTACGGCCGGGGAGAGTCGAATTCCGCTGGACGAGGAAACCCTGCGCACCCTGCGTGATGCCGGCTATGCCCTCGACAGCATCCTGCCGGCCGGTACGCGCCTGGCGGTACGCAAGACAGCCAACTTGCATACCGGCGGCACGCTGGAAGATGTCACTGCGCGCCTGCATCCACAGCTGTCCGAGGCGGCAGTCCGTGCTGCGCGGGCGTTGGAGATTCCGGTCGTCGGCCTGGATCTGCTGGTCGAGTCGGCAGACCGGCCGGCTTACGTGCTGATCGAAGCCAACGAGCGGGTCGGGCTGGCCAACCATGAGCCACAGCCGACGGCCGAACGCTTCATCGATCTTCTGTTTCCCCTCAGTTGCCCACAGGGCTAGGAGCCACCATGCGCTTGCCTGCACCTGACCTGGACTACCTGCGTCGCGTCCTGCTGGAAATGCTCGCCATTCCCAGTCCCACCGGTTTCACCGATACGCTGGTGCGTTATGTGGCCGAGCGTCTTGACGAACTCGGCATCCCCTATGAACTCACGCGTCGTGGCACCATTCGCGCCACACTCAAGGGGCGCCTGTCGAGCCCGGATCGGGCCGTCTCGGCGCACCTGGATACGATTGGCGCCAGTGTGCGCGAGATCAAGGATAGCGGCCGTCTGGCCCTGGCCATGATCGGTTGCTGGTCCAGTCGCTTTGCCGAGGGCAGCCGGGTCAGTCTGTTTACCGACCACGGCGTGCTGCGTGGCAGCGTGTTGCCTCTGCTGGCTTCCGGGCACGCCTTCAATACGGCCATCGATGAACTGCCGATCAGTTGGGACAATGTCGAGCTACGTCTGGATGCCGACTGCAGCAATCGCGCTGCTGCCGAGGCGCTGGGGGTCTCGATCGGTGATTTCGTCGCGTTCGATCCGTTACCGGAGTTCAGCGAAAGTGGGCATATCAGTTCGCGCCATCTGGACGACAAGGCAGGGGTTGCCGCGCTGCTCTGTGCGCTCAAGCAGATTGTCGAATCAGGACTGACTCCCGAGATCGACTGCCATCCGCTGTTCACCATTACCGAGGAAATTGGCTCCGGTGCCGCGGCTGCCTTGCCCTGGGATGTCAGTGAATTTGTCGGCATCGACATTGCTCCGGTTGCCCCGGGCCAGCAGTCCAGCGAGCATTGCGTCAGCGTGGCCATGCAGGATTCGGGCGGCCCCTATGACTATCACCTGACCCGGCATCTGTTGCGGCTGGCCGCGGAGCAGGCTATTCCGGTGCATCGCGACCTGTTTCGCTACTACCACAGCGATGCCCAGTCGGCGATTGCCGCAGGGCATGATATCCGCACGGCGCTGCTGGCCTTTGGCTGCGATGCCACCCATGGCTACGAGCGCACCCACATCGACAGTCTGCTGGGGCTGACGCAACTGCTCAGCGCCTACCTGATGAGCCCGCCGGTATTTGCCAGTGATGCCCAGCCGGCGCAAAACCATTCCCTGCAACGCTTCAGCCGCCAGATCGAATGCGATACGCAAATGGCTTGTGAAACCCAGTTGCCCACGCTGGGCAGCCTGCTGGAGGTTGGCGGCGATGAGCCGACGGCCTGACAACGGGGCGATTGTCCGGTTGGCTCCGCGTCGCGCCTGCCTGTCACGACGCGGAGCAAGACCGGTCCGGCCGTCTGCAACGCTTTAGGCGGCGACCCGGGGTGCGCGACTCGGCCGGCTGTAGAGGTGCCAGGCTTCGGGGGCCAGGGCATCCACGGCGGTATCGACGTAGTGGTAATCAGCGGGAATGCCATCGCCACTGCGGAACAGGCGCAGTTCCAGGTGCTCCTGCGCGCGTTGCGGGTCGGTGGGGACTTCCACCCAGCAGCACACCTGCTTGGTGACCAGCACATACTCCGCCTTGAGTAGGCGCCAGCCTTGTGGCAGGCGCAGTTGCACGGGCGAGGCATCGGTAGGAAGGATGTGCTTGTGAACGGTTTTCATCGTCTGGCGCTCCGTACGGGTAGGGGACAGGCACAGACTAGGGAAATCCGACAGGCGTAGAACAATGGATTTTATGTGCTGGTTGAATTGCTGATCAGCAATGAATCACCTTCACAGACGAACTCACTGAAGGCCGCGGCCACCGGCGACAGCGCCTTGCCCCGCCAGCGCACCAGATACCAGCGGTTGGGGATGGGGAACTGCTCCACCTCCAGTTCCACCAGATTACCCGGCGCGGTATGCACCAAGGTATGCCGCGATACGATGGCAATACCCAGCCCGGCGGCCACCGACTCCTTGATCGCCTCGTTGCTTTCGATGGTCATGCGCGGCCGCAGGCTCCAGCCAAAGCGGGCAAAGTGCTCTTCGATGGCCCGGCGGGTGCCCGAACCGGTTTCCCGGCTGATGAACGGTTCCTCGGCCAGATCCTCCCAGCGCAGTCGTTTGCCGGCCAGGCGGTGGGCGGCCGGAGCGATCACCACCAGCGGATTGTCGGCCAGCGGCGTGGCGACGATATCCAGGTGCTGCGGCGGCTGGCTGAACACATAGAGGTCATCGAGATTGTCCTGCAGACGGCGGATCACCTCGGAGCGGTTGGCGATGTTGAACTGCACCTCGACCTGCGGGTAGCTGCGGCAGAACGGCCCGAGCAGGCGCGGCACCAGATACTTGGCCGTGGTCACCACGCCCAGCCGCAGCTGGCCGGCGGTCAGCCCGCGCAACTGGCCCAGACGCATTTCCAGACGGTCCAGAGCATCGAACAGCTCGCGGGTTCCCTGCAGCACCTCACGGCCGGCATCGGTCAGGTGCAGGCGCTTGCCGATCTGCTCGAACAGACTTAGCCCCAGCGCCTGCTCCAGCTTGCCGAGCTGGGTCGATACCGACGGCTGGGCCAGGTGCAGGGCGTGGGCGGCCTCGGTGACGCTGAGTCGCTCGGCCACCTCGCGGAAGATTTCCAGCTGGCGGAAGGTGGTCTGGCGGGTGTGGAAGCGGGATTTATCCATCGTCTTTAGGCAATGCTTTAGCTGATTAAATTCGATTATTAACAATCAATCTTGCTGGCCAGAATAGCCTCGAATCCCCTGACTGACGAGGCGCATCATGCACAAGACTCCCATCGCCGTGGCCTACGGCGACGGCATCGGCCCGGAAATCATGGAAGCCACCCTGCGCATCCTCGATGCCGCCGGCGCCGCCATTGCGCCGGAGGTGATCGAAGTCGGCGAAGCCGTGTACAAGCGCGGCGAGCTGGCCGGCATCGCTCCCGAAGCCTGGGAATCCCTGCGCCGTACCAAGGTCTTCCTCAAGGCGCCGATCACCACCCCGCAGGGTGGCGGCTACAAGAGCCTCAACGTGACCACCCGCAAGGCGCTCGGCCTCTACGCCAACGTCCGCCCCTGCGTGGCCTACGCGCCCTTCGTGCAGACCAGGCACCCGACCATGGACCTGGTGATCGTGCGCGAGAACGAGGAGGACCTCTACGCCGGTATCGAGCACCGCCAGACCGACGAGGTGTTCCAGTGCCTCAAGCTGATCAGCCGCCCCGGCTGCGAGCGCATCGTCCGCTACGCCTTCGACTACGCCCGCCAGCAGGGCCGGCGCAAGGTCAGCTGCTTCGTCAAAGACAACATCATGAAATTCACCGACGGCCTGTTCCATCAGGTGTTCGAGGAAATCGGCCGCGAATACCCGGACCTCGAACAGGAAACCTGGATCGTCGACATCGGTGCAGCCAAGCTGGCCGACACCCCGGAGCAGTTCGACGTGGTGGTGATGCCCAACCTCTACGGCGACATCCTCTCCGACGTGGCCGCGCAGATCGCCGGCAGCGTCGGCATGGCCGGCTCGGCCAACATCGGCGAGCAGTGCGCCATGTTCGAGGCCATCCACGGCTCGGCGCCGCGGCGCGCCGGACAGAATCTGGCCAACCCCTCCGGCCTGCTGCAGGGCGCCGTGCAGATGCTGCTGCACATCGGCCAGGGTGAGGTGGCCAGCCGAGTGCAGAACGCCTGGCTGCGCACCCTCGAGGAGGGGCTGCACACCTACGACATCTTCGACCAGGCCCACAGCCGGAAAAAGCTGGGGACCCGCGAGTTCGCCGATGCGGTGATCGCCCGCCTCGGTCAGCGGCCTGAGATGCTGCGCGCGGTGGACTACCCGGCCGACAGCCGTCTGCCCCAGCGGCCGCTGCCCGAGCGCCCGCCGGCGCACAAGCAACTGGTCGGCGTCGATGTGTTCCTCCATCAGCGCGCCCTGCCGGCCGCCGAACTGGGCGTTCGCCTGCAGCGCCTGGGGGCTCACGGCCTGCCGCTGTCGGTGATCACTAACCGCGGGGTCAAGGTGTGGCCCAACGGCTTTGCCGAAACCACCTGTGTCGATCACTGGCGCTGCCGCTTCCTGGCGCCGGCCGGACAGGCGGTGGACTTCGCCGAGCTGCTCGCTCTGCAGACCCGCCTGAACCTGGCCGGCTTCGAGCCGATCAAGACCGAGAACCTCTACACCTTCGATGGCGAACCCGGTTACGCCGCCGTGCACGGCTGAGGAGACCCCATGAAACGCCTGAGCTTTCTCACCTGCCACCACAAGGCACCGCTGGTGGAAGAGGCCCTGGCCGGCTGCTGCTTCCGGGTGGAAACCCTCGACAGCCTGGACACCGACCGCTTCGGCACCTTCAGCCGCGAGGTGGAGCGCCTGGGCAGCGCCCACGAAACGGCACTGGCCAAGGCGCGGCTGGCCGCCGAGCATACTGGGAGCCGCTATGGTCTGGGCAGCGAAGGCAGCTTTGGCCGCGACCCTTACCTGGGCATGCTGGCCTGGAACAGCGAACTGCTCTGCTGGTGGGACCATGAACGCGGCTATGCGGTGTATGCCAGCCAGGGTTCCAGCGACACCAACTACGCGCACCGCGAGGTGGGCAGCCTGGAGGAGGGCCAGGCTTTCGCTCGCGCCGCCGGCTTCCCCGAGCACGGATTGATTCTCGGCCGCCCCGGCGACCCCTGGTTTCGCAAGGGCCTGCAGCACGGTGAGACGTTCGAGGGACTGCTGCGCGAAGTGCTGGCCACGCAAGCCAGCGTGTGGATCGAGACGGACATGCGTGCCCACCTCAACCCACGCCGCCAGGCGGTCATTCGCCGCGCCGCACAACGCCTGGCCGACCGCCTGAGCCAGTACTGCCCGGCCTGCCAGGCACCGGGCTACGGCATCGACCATCTGGAACATGGCCTGCCCTGCCGGGCCTGCGCCACGCCGACCACGCAGGCCGTCCGCGAGCACTGGCTGTGCCCGGCCTGTGGTCACAGCGCAACCCGTCAGCGGCCCGAACGGGCCGACCCCGTCCACTGCCCCAGCTGCAATCCCTGAAGCCATGACAGCCAACCCGATGATCCATCCCGACCGCCTGACCCACCTGCGCGCCCTGGAGGCCGAGTCCATCCACATCCTGCGCGAGGTGGTGGCGGTGATGCGCAACCCTTGCCTGTTCTACTCAATCGGCAAGGACTCCACCGTGCTGCTGCACCTGGCCCGCAAGGCGTTCTTCCCGGGGCCGGTGCCGTTCCCATTGCTGCATGTGGACACCGGCTGGGAGTTCGGCGAAATGGCCGTGTTCCGTGACCGCCTGGCGGAAAAGCTCAAGCTGGACATGCGCGTGCACATCAACCCGGATGGCGCACGGCTGAACATCACGCCCTTCTCGGTGGGCTCGGCCAAGTACACCGATGTGATGAAGACCGAAGCGCTCAAGCAGGCGCTGGACCAGTACGGTTTCGATGCCTGCTTCGGTGGCGCCCGCCGCGATGAGGAGAAGTCGCGGGCCAAGGAGCGCGTCTGCTCGTTCCGCGACAACCGCTACCGCTGGGACCCCAAGCAGCAACGCCCGGAACTCTGGCAGCTGTACAACACCCGCGTGCAGCCGGGGGAAAGCCTGCGCGTGTTCCCCCTGTCGAACTGGACCGAGCTGGATATCTGGCAGTACATCCATCTCGAGAACATCGAGATCGTCGACCTCTACCGCGCCGCCGAGCGGCCGGTGGTGGAGCATGAGGGCACGCTGATCTGCATCGATGACGAACGCATCGTGCCGCACCTGAGCGCCGCCCAGCGCGCCGGCATGCGCAAACGCTGGGTGCGCTTCCGCACCCTCGGCTGCTACCCGCTGACCGGCGCCGTGGAATCCACCGCCACCGATGTGCCGCAGATCATTCAGGAAATGCTGCTGACCCGCACCTCGGAACGCCAGGGGCGGATCATCGACCATGATCAGGACGGCTCGATGGAAAAGAAAAAGATCGAGGGCTACTTCTAGCCGGGCAGCCCGTCTTGACCTGGCATGGCCCCGTGCGCGCTGGCCAGCTGAATGCGATTGCCACCGGCACGCTTGGCGGCGTACATGGCCGTATCGGCTTGCTGGAGAAGCTGCGTGGCCTCCTGTGCATGCAGCGGATAGAGCGCACCGCCGATGCTGGGCAACACCTGCTGTGGGAGCTGCTCCAGGGTGAAGGGGGCGTTGAGTGCCAGGCGGATCTTCTCGGCGGCGCGCAGGGCATGGCTGGCACTGCCAAGGTCTTCCAGCAGCACTACGAACTCGTCACCGGCCAGGCGCGCTACGGTATCGGACTGGCGCATGCACCCCTGCAGGCGCTGGGCCACTTGCTGTAACAGCAGGTCGCCGGCCTTGTGGCCGAGGCTGTCATTGATCTGCTTGAAGTTGTCCAGGTCGATGAACAGCAGCCCTAACAGGTGCCTTTCGCGTCGGGCACGCTCCAGCGCAGTGTGCAGGCGGTCGAACAGCAGGGCGCGATTGGGCAGGCCGGTGAGGGGATCGAACTGCGCCATGAGTTGCAGGCGGGTGAGCATCTGTTGCCGCTCGATGAAGGCAACCAGCTGGGTTGCCAGGTAGTGCAGCAACTGCCGGTCGACGGCCTGGTAGCTTAGCGTGCTGCGCTGTCCCTGCAGGAGCAGTACGCCGAGGTTGCCGGAGCTGCCCTGCAGCGGTATGGCTAGCCGGTGGCTGGCATGAGCAGGCGGGGGCTGGCCAGCCAGCAGCTGTTGAGCGTCGGCCAGCAACTGGCTCGCCTCGGCGGGCGTGGCGCAGGGCAGGGCCAGCTGCAACAAGCCGCTGTCGTTGTCCGGCAGGGCAACATGTAGCTCGCTGTCAGGCAGCAGGCCGTGGATGATCTCTCTGACGCGTTGCAGGAGGTCGGGCAGGTTTTCGGCAAAATGCGCCGCTTCGGACAGGGCGAAGGTAGCGGCCTGGCGTTCCTCGCTGCGTTTGCGGGCGGTGATGTCGCGGGCAACGGCGATGCGTACTTGATGCTCTTCGGACCAGCGGGCCGACCACATGACGTGGACGATTTGCCCGTCCTTGCGCACATAGCGATTCTCAAAGCAGGGCAGCGGGGCGCCGGCCATGATCTCGCGCGCCGCTTGCAGGGTACGCGGACGATCTTCCTCCAGCACCAGCTCGATCATCGTGCGGCCTATCAGCTCGTCGGCACGATAGCCGAGCAGCTGTTCGCAGGCTGCACTCAGCGCCATGAAGCGACCATGCGCGTCTACCACGCAAATGGTATCCAGCAGGAGGTCCATGACCGTGTTGTCGAGTATGAAAGCGCCGCTCTTCATGATGGCGAGTTACCGGATTATTGCTGCGGCGTGCAGGAAACTGCGTGACAGGCCTGGGTGACAGACTGCGCTGACAGGATAGTTAGCCGGCTGGATGATGACAAATGTGTGTGCGCCAGGCTCACCCAGCCAAACGCTATGGACTAGTCCCAGTACTGGCCTGGTACATCCGGTAGTTCACCAAGCAGTTGCCGCAGGCCGCCCCCCCACTGGGCGCGGATACGTTCGAAGTAGGGGTCTCCGTCGTGGATACGAAAGCCCTGGGGTACGGCCAGGCTGTCGCGTCGATAGACCAGCACGTCCAGCGGCATGCCCACCGACAGATTGCTGCGAATGGTCGAGTCGAAACTGATCAGCGCGCAGCGTAGTGCCTGTTCCAGGGGCGTGGCATGGTGCAGCGCTCGATCAAGGATGGGCTTGCCGTACTTGCTCTCGCCAATCTGGAAATACGGGGTGTCCAGCGACGATTCAATGAAATTTCCCTGTGGGTAGAGGTTGAACAGACGGGGCGTTTCGTTGCCGATCTGCCCCCCGACAAGGAACGAGCAACCCAGGTCGAGGCCCTGGCACAGCGTGGCACCCTGGTCGCGCTGCAGCACCTCGCGTAGCGTGGCGCCGACCAATCCGGCGGCATCGAACAGGGTGGCAGCGTTGTGCAGGTTGGCCTGCTCGCTGCCCCAGCGTTGGCGCAGCAGGCTGACCACCGATTGCGAGGTGGCCAGATTACCTGCGCTTTGCAGCACGATCAGCCGTTCGCCGGGGACGCCGAACAGGTGCAGCTTGCGGAAGGTGGCGATGTGATCCACACCGGCATTGGTGCGCGAGTCGGAAACGAACACCAGGCCATCGGCCAGGTTCATGGCAACGCAGTACGTCATGGCGGAGCACTCTGCAGGGCTTGCGGGTAGCCAGTCTGGCGCATCATTGCTGGGCTTGCACCCGTTGTTGGCTGACCTGGACACGTGCATGCATCTGTTCGCCACTACCGCCACGGCGCATGCCGCGTACCGGGCAGGCGTCCAGATAGTCCAGTCCCACGGCGAGCTTGAGGTGACGTTCAGCACGTGTCAGACCATTTGTCACGTCGAAGCTGTACCAGGCGCCATCGATCCAGGCTTCTGCCCAGGCGTGGCTGGCCAGGTGGGCGCTGTCATCGCTGAACAGGTAGCCGGATACATAGCGTGCGGCCACGCCCAGGCTGCGTGCGCAGGCCAGGAAGGCATGGCTGTGATCCTGGCAGACCCCGGCGCCGACCGCGAAGGCTTCCGCGGCGGTACTGTCGACGCGGGTGCTTCCTGGGCTGTAGGGCATGGCATCGGCCAGGCCGAACATCAGCTCGCTGAGGGCCGCGCGGTCACGGTGTGCGCCGCAATAGCGCCGGGCGAACTGGCGCAAGGCCTCGTCAGCCTGGGTTAGCCGGGTGAAACGCAGGAACGGCAGTGGCGACAGGCTGTCCTGCTCGCAGTCGCGCGTGGTGTCGATTTCAACCTGGCCATGCGCACTGATCAGTAGCGAGTCATGTGGCTCATCGAGGCTCAGTACATGCAGGATGTTGCCATAGGGATCACGCTGCGCCGGTACCGGGCGCGGTAATTCGAGATGCCAGTCGAGTACGTGTTGGCGCTGGCTTTCCTGCGGGGTCAGGCGCAGGTACTGGATGCTGGCGCGCACCTGGTCATCGTAGCGATAGGTGGTGTCATGACGGATGGCGAGTTTCATGCGGCCTCCAGATAGGCGCTGTGGATGGCGCCGGCCAGGTGATTGATGTGCAGGATGCATTCGGATAGCCAGGCGTGCAGGCCGGTGGCGAGGATTTCCTCGATGCCGGTGTAGCGCAGGCGCGCTTCCAGTTCGGCGGCCATGCGTTGCGCCGGACGGCCGTTTTCGCCAGGCAGGCTGGCAAGGATCAGCGCGGCTTCACCCAGGCAGGCGCGCAGCGAGCGCGGTACGTCCTCGCGCAGGATCAACAGTTCGGCGACCTGGCGCTTGTCCGGCGCGCCACGGTAAATCTCGCTGAACGCCTCGAATACCGAGAGGGCGCGCAGCAGCGCGCTCCATTGGTAGTAGTCGCGCGCCGAGCCTTCTTCGGCCTGCTCGCCGAGCATTTCATAGCGCGAATCGAGCAGGCGCAGGCTGTTGTCGGCGCGTTCGATGTAGGTGCCCAGGCGGATGAAGCGGAAGGCATCGTTGCGCAGGCTGGTACCGAAGGCGGCACCGCGATAGAGATGTGAGCGTTGCTTGACCCACTCGCAAAAGGCACTGATGCCGTAGCCGCCCAGGCCTTGCGAGGCGATCTCGCGCATTTCCAGCCAGGTGGCGTTGATGTTCTCCCACATGTCGGCGCTGATCCGCCCGCGCACCACGTGGGCATTGCTGCGCGCGGCGCGCAGGCAGCTGAAGATCGAGCCGGGGTTGTCGCCATCGAGGGCGAAGAAGTGCAGCAGGCGCTCGGCATCCAGTGCGCCATGGCGGTTGCGGTAGTCCTCCAGGGTGCCGGTGATCTGCAGCGGCATGGCCAGCTCGTCGAGGCCGTCGCCGCTGCCGTCCTGCGGCATCAGCGACAGCGAATAGCTCACGTCGAGCATGCGCGCGAGGTTCTCGGCGCGTTCCAGGTAGCGCGACATCCAATAGAGTGCGGCAGCGGTTCTCGACAGCATGTTCAGTCCTCCACCACCCAGGTGTCCTTGGTGCCGCCGCCCTGCGACGAGTTGACCACCAGCGAGCCTTCGCGCAGCGCCACGCGGGTCAGGCCGCCAGGCACCAGGCGGGTTTCCCGACCGGACAGCACGAAGGGGCGCAGATCGATATGGCGTGAGGCGACGCCCTGCTCGACGAAGGTCGGGCAGGTCGACAGGCTCAGGGTAGGCTGGGCGATATAGGCTGCCGGGTTGGCCTTGAGGCGTTCGCGGAAAGCCTCGATCTCGGCCCGACTGGCGGTCGGCCCGACCAGCATGCCGTAGCCGCCGGAGCCCTGGGTCTCCTTGACTACCAGTTCGGGCAGATGGGCCAGCACATGGGACAGTTCAGCCGGCTTGCGGCATTGCCAGGTCGGCACGTTGGCGAGGATCGGCGCCTCGTCCAGGTAGAAGCGGATCATCTCCGGCACGTAGGGGTAGATCGACTTGTCGTCGGCCACTCCGGTGCCGATGGCGTTGGCCAGCACCACCCGCCCGGCACGGTAGGCCGAGAGCAGCCCGGGTACGCCGAGCATGGAGTCGGGGTTGAAGGCCAGTGGATCGAGGAAGGCATCGTCCAGCCGGCGGTAGATCACGTCGACCCGCCGCGGGCCGGCGGTGGTGCGCATGAATACCTGCTCATCGCGCACGAACAGGTCAGCCCCCTCGACCAGCTCCACGCCCATCTCGCGGGCGAGGAAGGCATGCTCGAAGTAGGCACTGTTGAAGTGACCGGGAGTCAGCACCACCACGCAGGGATCGTCCACCGCGCTGGCGCTCTTCAGCGTAGCCAGCAGCAGGCTGGGGTAGTGGTCGATGGGCGCGATGCGCTGCGCGGCGAACAGTTCGGGGAACAGCCGCATCATCATCTTGCGGTCTTCGAGCATGTAGCTGACGCCACTGGGTGTGCGCAGGTTGTCTTCCAGCACGTAGTAAGTGCCGTCGCCGTCGCGTACCAGGTCGACCCCGGCGATGTGTGCATACAGGTCACGGTGCAGGTCCAGGCCCTGCATGGCCAGCTGGTACTGGTCGTTGGCCAGCACCTGTTCGGCGGGGATGATCCCGGCCTTGAGGATGCGTTGCTCGTGGTAGAGGTCGGCGAGGAACAGGTTCAGCGCCTTCACGCGCTGGATGCAGCCCTGCTCGATGGTCTTCCACTCGCGCGCCGGGATGCTGCGCGGGATGGTGTCGAAGGGGATCAGACGCTCGGTACCCTGTTCGTCGCCATACAGGGTGAAGGTGATGCCGGCGCGGTGGAACAGCAGATCAGCCTCCTGGCGCCGACGTGCCAGTTGCTCGGCGGGTGTCGTGGCCAGCCAGCGGGCAAACTCGCGGTAATGGCTGCGGCAGTTGCCGCTGCCGTCGTACATCTCGTCATAGAACTCGCGGGCCATGGATACCTCTCCTTGCGCGGCGGGCATCCTGTGCATCGCAAGCGGCGTGCCAGAAGTGTAGAACCGTGAAATCAGGCCTTCGCGGGGTGGTTGGCCATTGCGCGCACCAAAGCAGGGCGGCGAGGCGCGCAGCCGGCCGGGCAGGCACCAGGTTGAGGTGGGGGCCGTCCTTTGCCTGTCACTTTGTCGCGCTATACCCGGCAACAACGCGCTGTGCGGCTGTTCGAGCGGTTGTTCATCAAGGACGGGAGAGCAGGACAATGAAATTCGTGGTTGTTGGGGCCGGCTATGTCGGCATGGCCAATGCGCTGATGCTGGCGCGCCAGCATCAGGTGGTGGTACTGGAGGTGCAGGCCGACAAGGTGGCCTGCATCAACCAGCGCCGCTCGCCGATTGATGATCAGCTGGTGCAGCGCTGGCTGGACGAGCAATGCCTGGCGCTGAGTGCCACCCTTGATCCCGCCGAAGCGTATGCCGGCGCGGACTATGTGCTGATTGCCACGCCCACGGACTTCGATGCCGTGCGCGGCTGCTTCGACACGCGCTCCGTCGAGACGGTGGCCGCCGCTGCGCAGCGCTATTGCCCGGACGCCTGCCTGGTGGTCAAGTCCACGGTGCCGATCGGCTACTGCCGGCGGTTGCGTGGGCAGCTGGGCGAGACCGCCCGGCTCCTGTTCAGTCCGGAGTTTCTCCGTGAAGGGCAGGCCCTGCAGGACTGCCTGGCTCCCTCGCGCATCGTGGTCGGTGGTGACCCGCACCTGGCCCGGCCGTTTGCCGAGTTGCTGCTGGAGGCTGCCGAGCGGCGTGATGCGCCTGTGCAGGTGTGCGGCAGCGACGAGGCCGAGGCCATCAAGCTGTTTGCCAACAGCTACCTGGCGATGCGCGTGGCGTTCTTCAATGAGCTGGACAGTTTTGCCCTGGGGCGTGGCCTGGATGCCCGCCAGCTGGTCGAGGGGGTATGCGCCGATCCGCGCATCGGCCGGCACTACAACAACCCGTCCTTTGGCTACGGGGGCTATTGCCTGCCCAAGGATACCCGCCAGTTGCTGGCCGATTTTGCCGGGCTGCCGCATAGCCTGATCGCGGCGGTGGTCGAGGCCAATGCCGAGCGCAAGCAGTGGCTGGTCGAGGATATTCTGCGCCGCCAGCCCCGGGTGGTGGGTGCCTACCAGTTGGCGATGAAGCAGGGCTCGGCCAATTACCGTGAATCAAGCATCGTCGACGTGCTGCGCCTGTTGCAGGCGCAGGGGGTCGAGGTGCTGGTCTACCAGCCTGGCCTGGGCGAAGGGGAGTTGCCCTGGGCCAGCCATTGCGCAGAGCTGGCCCAGTTCAAGGCGCGCGCCGAGCTGATTCTCTGCAATCGCCGCGATCCGGCCCTGGCCGATGTCGCGGAGAAGGTCTACAGCCGCGACCTGTTCGGTGTGGATTGACGGCTCAGGCGAGCACTTCGTCCTCGCGGATCAGTACGCACTGCCAGCCGTCGTCATCCTCGAAGCTTTCGTAGAGGTAGTACATCTGCACGCGGCCGTCGGCCTCGGTGACGGCCAGCAGGTCACCGGGTTCCGGCTGGAAGAAATCCGTGCTGCCAGGGCGTGCCTGGCATTCCACGCGGGCGCTGAAGAAGGTCTGCGGGTCTTCGCCGTCGTAGTACTCCTCGCGCTCGGCGGCATCCCAGTCCTGCGGTGGCTCGAAGACCCCGCGCAGTTCCACGCAGGCCTCGCCCAGGTCGTTTTCCTCGGCATCAGGGTCTTCGTGGTCCGGGCGATACAGGGTGGCTTCCAGGCTGTGACTGTTCTGTAGCACGGCCAGGCGTGCGGCCAGGCGGCGCTCGGGGTCAAGGGCGGCAGCCTCACAGTGTTGTTGCCAGTGAGGATCGTCGAGCAGAGCTTGGCTGGTAGGCATGATGGCGTTCCAGGTGAGTGGGGCGGCCATCATCGCATGGTCGCCTGGCAGGGGTAAGTCTTTCAGGCCTGCTGCAGCAGGTGGGCGATTTCCTGACTGTCGAGAACGCGGCCGCTGGCGACGACGCGCTCATTGATGACCAGCGCGGGTGTGCTCATGACACCCAGGGCGGCGATGGCGGCATAGTCGCTGACTTTTTCGATGGAGGCATCCATGCCCAGGGTGGCTAGGGCTTGCTGGGTATTCTCCAGGAGCAGTTGGCATTTCTTGCAACCTGGGCCGAGGATCTTGATGTGCATGGGAGGCTCCTTGTCTGCCTAAAGCAAAAGGTAGGCGAAATGGTTGAACAGATAGCCGATCAACGTGATGCCGACCACCACGATGGTGAAGAACAGGGTAAGCAGGGGGGGCTTCACCACCTTTTTCAGCATGATCAGCGCTGGTAGCGATAGCGCGGTTACCGCCATCATGAACGCCAGCACCGTGCCCAGGCCGACGCCCTTGGCCACCAGGGCTTCGGCAATCGGCAGGGTGCCGAAAATATCGGCGTACATTGGCACCCCGACCAATGTCGCCAGCGGTACCGACCACCAGTTGTTCTGGCCGATCAGGGCGCTGATCAGCTCGGCGGGAATCCAGTTGTGGATGGCGGCGCCGATACCCACGCCGATCAGGATGTACAGCCACACCCGCTGGATGATCTCCGCGACCTGCTGGCGCGCATAGCGCAGGCGATCCGCCAGGGTCAGCTGTTCCGCGGGCAGGTCGAGCGCCCGGTGCTGGGTCACGAAGGCTTCGACGTAGCGCTCCATGCGCGCCCGGCCGATCAGGCTGCCGCCAATGACTGCCAGCGCGATGCCGAGCACCACGTAGGCCAGGGCTATCGACCAGTTGAAGATGCTGGCCAGCAGGATCATCGAGGCCAGGTCGACCAGTGGCGAGGAGATCAGGAACGAAAAGGTCACCGCCAGCGGCAGCCCGGAACTGGTGAAGCCGATGAACAGCGGAATTGACGAGCAGGAGCAGAACGGCGTGACCGTGCCGAGCAGCGCACCGGTGAGGTTGGCCCTGAAGCCGCGCATGCCGCCGAGAATGCGCCGGGTGCGCTCGGGCGGGAAGTAACTCTGCACCCAGGAGATGACGAAGATCAGCACCGAGAGCAGGATGAAGATCTTGATCACGTCGTAGATGAAGAAATGCAGGCTACCGCCCAGGCGGCTGGCCATGTCCAGGCCGAAGACCTTTTCGATCAGCAGGCGCACCAGATCGGACAGCCAGTTCATGCGCAGCAGCTGGTCGTTCAGCCAGGCGAAGCTATCCATGGTTCAGCTCCTCACGGGCGCGGCAGGGCGCGTTCGTACCAGGCACGGCTGCGATTGACCCTGCGCACCAGCCAGAGCATTACCGGCACCTCGATCAGCACGCCGACCACCGTAGCCAGCGCGGCGCCGGAGTCGAAACCGTAGAGCACGATGGCCACGGCCACCGCCAGTTCGAAGAAGTTCGAGGCGCCGATCATGCTGGCCGGCCCGGCTACGTCGTGACGTACCCGCAGGCGGCGGCACAGCCAGTAGCCGAGCGCGGCGATGAACAGGGTCTGCAGCAGGATCGGCACGGCAAGCAGGCCGATCACCAGCGGCTGTTCGACGATGGCTTCGCCCTGGAAGGAAAACAGCAGCACCAGGGTGGCCAGCAGGGCCAGGATGGAGAAGGGCGAAATCTTCGCCAGCGCGGCCTGGAACGCCTCTGCACCGCGCTTGAGCAACTGCGCGCGGAGGAACTGGGCGATGGCCAGCGGGATGACGATGTACATCAGCACCGAGAGCAGTAGGGTGTCCCAGGGCACCGGGATCGACGAGACACCCAGCAGCAGGGCGACGATGGGCGCGAAGGCGAACACCATGATCAGGTCATTCAGCGCGACCTGGGTGAGGGTGAAGTTGGCGTTGCCGTTGCACAGGTTGCTCCACACGAACACCATCGCCGTGCAGGGCGCGGCGCCCAGCAGGATCAGCCCGGCCATGTAACTGTCCAGCTCGTCGGCCGGCAGCCAGTCGGCGAACAGCACCTTGATGAACAGCCAGCCGATCAGCGCCATGGAAAAGGGCTTGATCGCCCAGTTGACCAGCAGGGTGACGCCCATGCCGGCCTTCTGCTGGCGGACCTCATGCAGCGCGGCGAAGTCGATCTTCATCAGCATGGGGATGATCATCACCCAGATCAGCAGGCCGACCGGCAGGTTGACCTGCGCCACCTCCAGCGCGCCGATGGCCTGGGCGGCCTCGGGCACCAGCAGGCCGAGCAGGGTGCCGGCGACGATGCACAGGAACACCCACAGCGTCAGGTAGCGCTCGAAAAAGCCGAGCGGTGCGCCAGAGGCCTGTTTTGTCGCGACTTCACATGCAGATGTCATCGTTTGCTGCCCATCCTCGGCTTACCAATGGCTCAATAATATTCGCTTTACCGGATATATGAAGAATAATATATTCGCTGCCGTGCATCTTTGATAGAGATCAACATGAGCCAGAAACAGCGTGTGCTCTTTCTCTGTGTAGCCAATTCCTCGCGCTCGCAGATGGCCGAAGCCCTGTTGCGCCACCTCGATCCGGAGCATTTCGAGGCCTTCAGCGCCGGCAGCGCGCCCACGCAGGTGGATGAGCGTGCGCGCGGAGCCTTGCAACAGCTTGGCATCTCTTGCGAGGGGCTGTTCAGCAAGTCGATCGAGCAGGTGGCCGGCGAGCCCTTCGACTACGTGATCACCCTGTGCGACAAATCCGCGCTGGAGTGCCTGGCGTTGCCCGGGGCGGGCGAGTACATCGCCTGGAACTTCGCGGACCCGGCGACCAGCACGCAGAAGGACGCCTATCGCAAGACGCTGCAGGAGATTCACGAGCGGATAAAGATGTTCGTGCTGATCAAGAACCGGCCGGCCGCGCCCGTGGCTGAAGGCGGCTTGTTGTCGCCCACCGAGCTGTTCAAGTGCCTGGCCGATGAGACTCGCGCACGCATCGCGCTGCTGGTCAGCCTGGAGCAGGAGCTGTGTGTCTGCGAGCTGACCGCGGCGCTCGACGAGGCGCAGCCGAAGATTTCCCGCCACCTGGCCCTGCTGCGCGGCAGCGGCCTGCTGGAGGACCGGCGCAATGGCCAGTGGGTCTACTACCGCCTGCATCCGCAACTGCCGGAGTGGGCGAGCGAGGTGCTCAGGCAGACCCTGGAGCACAACGCCGAATGGTTGCGCCAGGACGTCGAGCGTCTCTGGCAGATGCGCGACCGACCGGGGCGCAAGCCCCTGTGCGCCTGACAGGCCTCACTGCCGCGCGTTCCACCTATCCGTTTCGCCGTTAACGAGGATTTACCATGACCATCAAAGTAGGCATCAACGGCTTCGGCCGCATCGGCCGTCTGGCCCTGCGCGCCGCCTGGGACTGGCCCGAGCTGGAGTTCGTGCAGATCAACGACCCGGCCGGCGACGCCGCCACCCATGCCCACCTGCTGAATTTCGACTCGGTGCATGGCCGCTGGCAGCACGAGGCCGGCAGCGATGGCGACTGCGTGGTGATCGCCGGCAAGCGCATCCGCGTGACGGCCAACAAAGCCATCGCCGACACCGACTGGAGCGGCTGCGACCTGGTGCTCGAAGCCAGCGGCAAGATGAAGACGGTCGCCGTGCTGCAGGGCTATCTGGAGCAGGGCGTGAAGCGCGTCGTGGTCTGCGCACCGGTCAAGGAGAAAGGCGCGCTGAACGTGGTGATGGGCGTCAACCAGCAGCTGTTCGACCCGGCGCAGCACCGCATTGTCACGGCCGCCTCCTGCACCACCAACTGCCTGGCGCCGGTGGTCAAGGTGATCCACGAAGCGCTGGGCATCCGCCACGGCTCGATCACCACCATCCACGACCTGACCAACACCCAGAGCATCCTCGACACGCCGCACAAGGACCTGCGCCGCGCCCGCGCCTCAGGGCTCAGTCTGATCCCCACCACCACCGGCTCGGCCACCGCGATTGCCGAGATCTTCCCCGAGCTGCGCGGCAAGCTGAATGGCCACGCCGTGCGCGTGCCGCTGGCCAACGCCTCGCTGACCGACTGCGTGTTCGAGGTCGAGCGCGCGACCAGCGCCGAGGAGGTCAATGCGCTGCTCAAGGCCGCCGCCGAGGGCCCGCTGAAGAACATCCTCGGCTACGAGGAGCGCCCGCTGGTGTCCATCGACTACCGTACCGACCCGCGCTCCTCGATCATCGATGCGCTGTCGACCCTGGTGGTCAATGGCACCCAGGTGAAGGTCTATGCCTGGTACGACAACGAGTGGGGTTATGCCAACCGCGCGGTGGAGCTGGCGCGGCTGGTCGGCGCGGCGGGGTAATCGGCGATCATGAAGGCGTTGTCAGCCCTGCCTGCGCAAGTCCGCCAGTACCTGCTGGTCACCGGTAACTACTGGGCCTTCACCCTCACCGACGGCGCGTTGCGCATGCTGGTGGTGCTGCATTTCCACGCGCTGGGCTACACGCCGCTGCAGATTGCCGCGCTGTTCCTGTTCTACGAGATCTTCGGCGTAGTCACCAATCTGGTCGGTGGCTACCTCGGCGCGCGCCTGGGCCTGAACCGCACCATGAACCTCGGCCTGGGTCTGCAGGTGCTGGCCCTGCTGATGCTCACGGTGCCGGCCGCCTGGCTGACGGTGTCCTGGGTGATGGGCGCGCAGGCGCTGTCTGGCATCGCCAAGGATCTCAACAAGATGAGCGCCAAGAGTTCGATCAAGCTGCTGGTGCCGGACAACCAGCAGGGCACGCTATACAAGTGGGTGGCCATTCTCACCGGCTCGAAGAATGCGCTCAAGGGCGTCGGCTTCTTCCTCGGCGGTGCGCTGCTGGCGCTGCTCGGCTTCAGCGGCGCGGTGCTGGCGATGGCCGCCGTGCTGGCGCTGATCTGGCTGGGCAGCCTGGTGTTGCTGAAGAAGGACCTGGGCAAAGCCCGCGCCAAGCCGAAGTTCCGCGACCTACTGTCGAAGAGCCGGGCGATCAACATCCTGTCGGCCGCCCGCCTGTTTTTGTTCGGCGCCCGCGACGTGTGGTTCGTGGTGGCGCTGCCGGTGTACCTGAGCACGGTGTTCGGCTGGGACTTCTGGATGGTGGGTGGTTTTCTCGCTGCCTGGGTCATCGGCTACGGCATCGTGCAGTCCTTCGCGCCGCGTATCACCGGCAAACAACGCGGACAGGTGCCGGACGGCCGCGCCGCTTTCGTCTGGGCCGCGCTGCTGGCCGGCCTGCCGGCGCTGATCGCGCTGGGCCTCGGTACTGGCTGGCCAGCGCAGTGGGTCCTGCTCGGCGGGTTGCTGCTGTTTGGCGTGCTGTTCGCGGTGAACTCCTCGCTGCACAGCTACCTGATCGTCAGCTACGCCAAGGAAGACGGCGTATCGCTGGACGTGGGCTTCTACTACATGTCCAACGCCCTGGGCCGGCTGATGGGTACGCTGCTCTCGGGCTGGCTCTACCAGCAGTACGGCCTGGCCAGCTGCCTGTGGTGGTCGAGCCTGTTCGTGCTGCTGGCGGCGCTGTGCTCGCTGGGGTTGCCGCGCCGGGCAGGCGATTAGCCGGCCTGGCAGGGCTCCAGCAGTTCGGCGTTGATCTGCTCGATGCGACTGACGCCACACAGCGCCATGGCCACAGCCAGTTCGTTGCGCAGGGCTTCCAGCAGGTTTTGCACGCCAGCCTGACCGGCGCCGGCCAGGGCCCAGGCCCAGGGGCGACCGATCAGCACGCCCTGGGCGCCGAGGGCCAGGGCCTTGAGCAGGTCGACGCCACTGCGTACGCCGCCATCCAGGAGGATCGGCAGGCCTCCGTCGAGTGCGCCCGCCACGGCGGGCAGCTGGCTGATGGTCGAGGCCACGCTGTCCAGTTGGCGACCGCCATGGTTGGACAGCACGATGCCGTCGGCGCCGCATTGCAGGGCGCGCAGCGCATCGGCCGGTTCGAGAATACCCTTGAGAATCAGCTTGCCGGGCCATTGCTGGCGCAGCCAGTGGATATCCGCCCAGCTGACCGAGGGATCGAACTGCGCATCCAGCCAGGCCTTGAAGGCCGTCAGGTCGCTGGGGTCGGCCATCCGGTCGGCCAGGTTGCCGAAATGATGCGGCTTGCCGGCAATGCCCACGTCAACCAGCCAGTGCGGGCTGAGTGCCAGTTGCGTGGCCTTGGCCAGCCGCCCGCGCCAGCCGGCATCCAGCATGCCGTTGCGGATATCGCGCCGGCGGATGCCGGCCACCGGCAGGTCCACGGTAAACAGCAGGGTATCGCAGCCAGCCGCCAGCGCCCGTTGCAGCAAGGCCGTTACGGCGCCACGGTCACGCAGCATGTACAACTGGAACCAGCAGGGCTGGGCGCACGCCGCATGTACTTCTTCCACGGCGCAGATACCGACGGTAGACAGGCTGAAAGGCACGCCCACCGCCTCGGCGGCACGGGCCGCCTGCACCTCGCCGCGCCGCGCATAGAGCCCGGCCATGCCCAATGGTGCCAGGGCCAGCGGCATGCTTAGCGTCCGGCCGAACAGCTGGCAGCGCGTGTCCAGCTGGCTGACGTCGCACAGCACGCGCTGGCGCAGGCGCAGGCGGGCAAAGTCGGCGCAGTTGGCGGTCAGGGTGTGCTCGGCATTGGCGCCGCCATCGATGTAGTCGAAAAGAAAGCGGGGCAGGCGGCGTTCGGCCAGGCGCCGGTAATCGGCACAGTCGGCGGGAATGATGCGGTAGGTGCGCGACATGCGGGTGTCCTGTAGCTGTTGTTGTGGGGACAGGCTGCACCCTGCCAGCTCGTGCTGCCGGCGACAAGCCGCCGCGGTGATCGGCTTTCGGGGTAGCCTTCGTTAGGCTAGACTGTGGCCAGCGTGACCGTCCGGGTCGTGTTTTGTGCGGAATCCTACTGTGCGCCTGTTGCTGCTGTTGAGCCTGCTGTCTGCCCTGCTGTTGCCGAGCCTGGCCGGCTTGAGTGCGGCCGTGGCGATGCCGCATTGCGCTGAGCATACCGAGGCTGCAGCGCATGACGTAGCAGTCGTCGATGACTGCCATGCCCTGGCAGCCGAGCAGGCGCCCAGCTCCTGCGAGAATGGCCACAGTTGTGGTGGCGCCTGCCTGGTACTGGCCTGGCCGATGAGCTTGCAGCAACCGCTGGTGCAAGCGCCACTGCAGCCCATGCTTTCCCGTCCCCTGGCCTTGGTGCCCTTGCCCCATTGGCGTCCACCCCGCGCCCTCTGATGCCCTGAACCGTGCCGGCTTGACCGGCGAGTAGCCGTGGCGGCTGTCCACGGCCTGTTACTGTGCATTGGAGAACCGACCATGCCTGTTTTTTCCCGTGGCGTTGCCCTGGGCCTTTGGCTGCTGTGTATCAGCCAGGGCCTGGGCGCTGCGCCGGAGTCGCTGAGCTATGCCGACGCGTTGCGCCTGGCGCTGCACTCGGCACCGCAGAATGAAGCCGCTGCCGCAGGGCTGGAGGCCGCACAGGTGGTCCGCCAGGCTGCTGGCGAACTGCCCGATCCACAACTGATCCTCGGCCTGGACAACCTGCCGCTGGATGGCCGCGAACGCTTCAGTCTCAATCAGGACCCCATGACCCAGCGGCGCCTGGGTGTCATGCAGAGTGTGCCCAACGCGGCCAAGCGTGCCGCACGCGAACAGCAGGCGGAGGCGGAGATCGGCCTGGCGCTGGCCGCCAGCCAGCTCAGTCAGCGGCAAAGCCGCTTGCAGGCGGCCCTGGCCTGGCTGGAATTGTACTACCTGGAACAGCGCCAGCCCTTGCTGGCGCAATGGCGGCAAGCCGTGGCCATGCAGCGTGACAGTTTGCCGGCGGCCCTTGCGGAAGGGCGCAGCACGCCAGCCGAGTGGCTGCAGCTGGACCAGCAATGGCTGTTGCTGGATGAGCGCGACGAGGAGTTGCAGCGTGATCTGCAGGCCGCGCGTAGCCAGTTGGCGCGCTGGATTGGCGCAGCGGCCTGGCAGTCGCTGCAAGGTCCGCCGCCGCAGCGAACGTTGGATGCCGCGCAGTTGCAGGCTGCCCTGCAGCAGCACCCGGACTTGCAGGTGCAGCGGGCGCGAGTTGTCCAGGCGGATGCCGGGTTGCAGCAGGCGCTGGCCGAAAAGCGCCCGGATTGGGCTGTGGAAGTGGCTTACGGCAACCGTGCCGGCTATGGCGACATGCTCATGCTGGAGTGGCGGGTCGATCTGCCGCTGTTCGTCGGCAGTCGCCAGGGACCGCGTATCGCCGCGCAGCGTCAGTTACAGCGGCAGAGCGAGGCGCAGCAGGACGCCCTGTGGCGTCAACTGCAGGCCGAGCTGCAGGGCGCGCTGGCCAGCCGCCAGCAGTTGCAACAGGCCGTGCAGCGCAGCCAGACGCAGCTGGTGCCATTGGCCGAGCAAGCCGTGACGCTGCAACTGGCGGCCTACCAGGCGGGAGGCCAGCCCTTGCAGGCCGTCTTGCTGGCGCGCCAGGCGCTGGCTGACAGTCGCCTGCGCGAATTGCAGCTACAGGGGCGCCTGAGCCAGCTCGATGCGCAGCTTTATCACCTTTACCTGGAGGAGCCGCAGCCATGAAGCGCGCTACCCTGATGACTTTTCTGGCCGTCGTCCTGTTACTGGCCGGCGGCCTGCTGGGCTACTGGCTGGCGATGCAGCAGCCGACCGACGGGGATGCGGGACATGCTCATGGGCCAGCCGCTGCGGATACGCCGGGCGATGAGCGCCGAGTTCTGTACTGGTATGACCCGATGCGTCCCGACCAGCATTTCAGCCAACCCGGCAAGTCGCCGTTCATGGACATGCAGCTGGTGCCGCGCTATGCCGACCAGCAGAACGAACAGGCCGGCCTGCAGGTCAGTGCCGAGCGGGTACAGAGCCTGGGCATGCGTACCACGCGGGTCACTCGCGCCGCCTGGGAGGAAAACTGGCGACTGCCCGCCAGCCTGGCCTACAACCAGCGCCAGGTCATACGCCTGCAGGCGCGCGCCGATGCCTTTGTCGAGCGAGTCTATGGGCATGCCCCCGGCGATGTGCTGGCGGCCGGCACGCCCCTGGCTGACCTGCTGGTGCCTGCCTGGCAGGCGGCGCAACTGGAGTACCTGGCCCTGCTGGCGCATGCCGACCGAGCCTTGCAGGAGGCGGCACGCCAGCGCTTGTTGTTGCTTGGCATGCCTGCCGCGGACATCGCCGAACTGTCGCGCAGTCGACGCGCGGCAGGACTCTATACCCTGCGTACCCCGGCGGCCGGCGAGCTGCAGCAACTTGATCTGCGCCTGGGCATGCGCGTCAGCAGCGGGCAGCAACTGGCCCTGCTCAACGGGCTGGACACGGTATGGCTGGAGGCAGCAGTGACTGAGCAGGCGGCGCTGCGGGTCCGTCCCGGCATGCCGTTGCGCGTACACCTGGCGGCCCAACCTGGGCAGCCGCTGGAAGCCCGGGTGCTGGCGTTGTTACCCAGCCTGGATGCGCAGACACGTACCCTGACCCTGCGCAGCGAGCTGGCCAACCCCGAGGGGCGGCTGCGCCCAGGCATGTTCGCCGAACTGGAACTGCGTCTGCAGGACGCGCAGCCGAGTCTGCGCCTGCCGGGTGAAGCGGTGATTCGCAGTGGCCAGCGCAACCTGGTCATGCTGGCTGAGGAGGATGGGCGCTTCGTTGCCCAGGAGGTACGCCTTGGCCGTGATAACGGCCAGTGGGTGGAAATCCTCGAAGGTCTGCAGGAGGGGCAGCAGGTCGTCAGTTCCGGGCAGTTTCTGCTCGATTCCGAAGCCAGCCTGCGTGGCTTGGCCAGTCGTCCGGCGCAGGCCCCGCTGCATGAGGCGGACGGCTGGATACGCGGTATCGAAGGGCAGCGTTTGCTGCTCGAACACGGGCCCTTTGTAACACTCAACATGCCGGGCATGACCATGCCGTTTCGCCTGGCGCGTGCCGAGCTGGGCGAGGGGCTGGTGGAGGGCATGCGCGTGCGTGTCGGGGTCAGCCAGGGCGCACAGGGCTTGCAGGTGGAACGCATCGATGTGCTGGAGGTGCAGCCATGATTGCGCGCATCATCCGCTGGTCTTTGCAGCAGCGCCTGCTGGTGCTGCTGAGCACGCTGCTGCTCAGCGCCTGGGGACTGTGGTCGCTCCAGCAGACCCCGCTGGATGCCCTGCCTGACCTGTCCGATCCGCAGGTGATCATCCGCACCAGCTACCCCGGACAGGCTCCGCAGCTGGTCGAGCAGCAGGTGACCTATCCACTGGCCAGCAGCCTGCTGGCCGTGCCGGGTGCGCAGACAGTGCGCGGCTATTCCTTCTATGGCGATTCCTTCATCTATGTGCTGTTCGAGGAGGGCACCGACCTGTACTGGGCACGCTCGCGCGTGCTGGAGTACCTCAACCAGGCGCAGGGGCGCCTGCCGCCGGGCGTGCAGAGCAGCCTGGGGCCGGATGCCACCGGGCTGGGCTGGATCTTCCAATACGCCCTGGTCGATCGTAGTGGTCGCCATGACCTCGCCGAGCTGCGCGCCCTGCAGGATTGGTTCCTGCGCTATGAGCTGACCAGCCTGCGCAATGTGGCCGAGGTCGCCAGTCTGGGAGGCATGGTGCGCCAGTACCAGGTCGTGCTCGACCCGCAAAAGTTGCTGGTCTACGGGATCACCCCGCAACAGGTGGAGCAGGCTTTGCAGGCCGCCAACCAGGAAAGCGGTGGCGCCGTGCTGGAGCTCGCCGAGCGCGAGTACATGGTCCGCGCCAGTGGCTACTTGCAGAGCCTGGAGGATTTCCGCCAGGTGCCGTTGCGTGTGGATGCGCGAGGCGTGCCGGTGTTGCTTGGCCAGGTGGCGCATATCCAGCTGGGGCCGGAGATGCGCCGCGGCGTTGCCGAGCTGGATGGCGAAGGCGAGGTGGTCGGTGGCGTCGTGATCCTGCGTGCCGGCAAGGATGCCCGGGCCACCCTCGCGCTGCTGCACGAGAAACTGCAGCAACTGCGCGCCAGCCTGCCGCCAGGCGTGGAGATCGTCACCACTTACGATCGTAGCGAACTGATTGATCGCGCCATCGGCTACCTGGGTGGCAAGCTGGTCGAGGAGTTCATCGTCGTGGCCGTGGTCTGCCTGTTGTTCCTGGGCCACCTGCGTTCCTCGTTGGTGGCGGTGATCAGCCTGCCGCTGGGTGTGCTGCTGGCCTTCATCGTCATGCACTGGCAGGGCGTCAATGCCAACCTGATGTCGCTCGGTGGTATCGCCATCGCCATCGGCACCATGGTCGATGCGGCGCTGGTGATGATCGAGAACGCGCACAAGCGCATCGAGGCCTGGCAACAGGCGCATCCCGGGCAGCGTCTGCACGGTGCGCAACACTGGCAGCTGATCGGCGATGCGGCCGAGGAGGTGGGGCCAGCGCTGTTCTTCAGCCTGCTGATCATTACCCTGTCGTTCATTCCGGTATTCAGCTTGCAGGCGCAAGAGGGCCGGCTGTTCGGCCCGCTGGCGTTTACCAAGACCTATGCCATGGCGGCGGCGGCGGGCCTGTCGGTGACCCTGGTGCCGGTACTCATGGGCTACTGGATTCGTGGACGCATCCACGGTGAACAGCGCAATCCGTTGAATCGCTGGCTGATTGCCGCCTACCGGCCGCTGTTGCTGCGCGTGCTGGCCTGGCCGCGACTGACCCTGGCGTTGGGACTGCTGTTGCTGCTGTCCTGTCTGTGGCCGCTGAGTCGCTTGGGTGGCGAGTTCCTCCCGCCGCTGGATGAAGGCGACTTGCTGTACATGCCTTCGGCACTCCCCGGGCTGTCTGCCAACAAGGCGAGCGAGCTGCTCCAGCAAACCAATCGGATGATCCGTACGGTACCCGAGGTAGAGCGGGTGATGGGTAAGGCCGGGCGTGCCGAGACGGCTACCGACCCGGCGCCGCTGGAAATGTTCGAAACCAGCATTCGCCTGCGGCCCCGTGACGAGTGGCGCCCCGGCATGACCCCGGAGCGCCTGCTCGAAGAGCTGGATCGCGCGGTGCAGGTGCCTGGCCTGGCGAATGTCTGGGTGCCGCCGATTCGCAACCGCATCGATATGCTGGCCACCGGGATCAAGAGTCCGCTGGGCATCAAGGTCAGCGGGCCGTCACTGCAGCTCATCGAGCAGGTGGCGCAGGCGGTCGAAGCCCAGGCGCGCCAGGTGCCGGGGGTAACGTCGGCGCTCGCCGAGCGCCTGGTGGGTGGCGCCTACCTGGATGTGCAGATCGACCGGCGAGCTGCCGCGCGCTTCGGTCTGAACATTGCCGACGTGCAGGCACTGGTGGCCGGGGTGGTTGGTGGTCGCACTATCGGCGAGGTGGTCGAGGGGCAGGCGCGTTTCCCGATCAGCCTGCGCTATCCGCGGGCCTGGCGCGATACTCCGGAGGCGTTGCGGCGGCTGCCGCTGCTCAGCCCGTCTGGGCAGCAGTTGCGCCTCGGTGATGTGGCGCAGATCAGCCTGAGCGAGGGGCCGCCGATGCTGCGTAGCGAGAATGCGCGTCTGGCGGGTTGGGTCTACGTGGACATTCGTGGTCGTGACCTGCTGTCGACGGTGCGTGAGCTGGAGCAGCGCATTGCCCGCGAAGTGGCTTTGCCGGCCGGCGTTGCCCTGGCCTATGCCGGCCAGTTCGAGTATCTGCAGCGTGCCAATGCGCGCCTGGCCTGGGTACTGCCGGCGACCTTGCTGATCATCTTCGTGCTGCTCTACCTGACCTTCCGGCGTGTTGGCGAGGCTCTGTTGATCATGGCCAGCTTGCCGTTTGCGCTGATCGGCGGGGTGTGGCTGCTCTACCTGCTGGACTTCAACCTGTCGGTGGCCACGGCGGTCGGCTTCATCGCCCTGGCCGGTGTGGCGGCGGAGTTCGGGGTGATCATGTTGCTCTACCTGGATAATGCCTGGCGAGCCCGCCAGGCCGCAGGCGCGAAGAGTGTCCAGGCCTTGCAGGAGGCGTTGGTGGAGGGCGCGGTGCTGCGGGTGCGGCCCAAGGTAATGACTGTGGCGGTGCTGGTAGTCGGGCTGTTGCCGATGTTCTGGGGCAGCGGCAGCGGTGCCGAGATCATGCAGCGTATCGCCGCACCGTTGGTCGGCGGCATGCTCAGCGCGCCTTTGCTGTCACTGTTGCTGTTGCCGGCGGCCTATGGCCTGTTGCAGCGTTGGCGTCTGGCGCGCGGCGGTAGTTGAAGGCTTGCGTCGCGTCCGGCGCTTGCCGACACTGGCGGCGCTGGCGCGACAGGAGGGCAGGCGATGCAGCGGCTGGATCTTAAGGTGCGCCTGATGCTGGGCGATGAGATTGCCATGGGGCCGGGCAAGGCCGATCTGCTCGAGGCCATCGAGCGGGAAGGCTCGATCAGTGCGGCAGCCCGTGCGCTGGGCATGTCCTACCGGCGTGCCTGGTTGCTGGTGGAAACCATGAACCGCTGCTTCAGCCAGCCCCTGGTGCAGGCCCTGGCCGGCGGTCGCCAGGGTGGTGGTGCCCAGCTCAGCGACGAAGGCCGCCAGGTGCTGCAGCGCTACCGCCAGTTGCAGGCGCGTCTGCGCGCAGTGGCCGAGCAGGACTGGCCGGAACTGGCCGCGTTGTTGCGCTGAACGGCGGTCGGTTTTTCCCGGCTGCGGCAAAAAATGCCATTGCTCCCGGCAGGGTTATCTGACTTAATCGCCAGCTTTTTTAATGCTGGCGATGGCCAGCCGCCTTCAGGAGTATTCCGATGACGCACACCTACCGCGCGCTGGCCCTGGCCGCTTCGCTGACTGTCGCCACGCCGGCGCTGGCTGGCGAGCTGCTGCACTGGCAGAACAACAGCCTGAGCTACCTGTATGGTCATGACTACAAGGTCGATCCGGGCATCCAGCAAACCGTGACCTTCGAACATGCCAGTGGCTGGCGTTTCGGTGACCTGTTCTTCTTCACCGACCTGATTCACTACAACGGCGGGCAGAACGGTGCCGGTGATAGCCGTACCTTCTACGGCGAGCTGTCGCCGCGACTGAGCCTGGGCAAGGTCTTCGACATGCCGCTGAGCATCGGCCCGATCAGTGACGTGCTGCTGGCGACCACCTACGAGTTTGGTGAAGATGATGTCGAAAGCTACCTGATCGGCCCGGGCTTCGACCTGGCGGTGCCGGGCTTCGATTACTTCCAGCTCAACGTCTACCGTCGCGAAACCGATGGCAAGCGCGCCGGCAGTGGTGTCTGGCAGGTGACTCCGGTGTGGGGCTACACCCTGCCGGTGGGCAACTCGGACATCCTCATCGACGGCTTCATCGACTGGGTGGTCGATAACGATGACAACGGCCCGGCCGGTGAGTATCACGCCAACCTGCACATCAACCCGCAGATCAAGTATGACCTGGGCAAGGCGCTGAGCTGGGGCGAGAAGCAGTTCTACGTCGGTGTGGAATACGACTACTGGAAGCACAAGTACGGCATCCAGGACGGTGGTTTCGTCAGCGACAACTTTGTCGGTTCGACCAAGCAGAACACCGCCAGCCTGCTGCTCAAGGCGCACTTCTAAGCGCCTGCTAAACGCCTCGAACAGCCAGCCCTGGCTGTTCGAGGTGCATCACCCGGCCGCTGTGCGTGGCCGCTGCTGACTCAGGGTTCCAGTTGCTGGAGGAAACTGGCCAGGGCGTTGATCTCCTGGTCAGTGAACTTCTCGGCGATGGTCAGCATCACCGAGCCGGCGCGGCTGGGGTCCTTGTCGCGGAAGCGGGTCAATGCCTTGCGTACGTACTCGGCAGGCTGGCCGGCCAGGCGCGGCATGCTTTCCTGGCCTTCGCCCTGGGCACCATGGCAGGCCACACAAATCCTCGAGAACATGGCCTGGCCCTGCTGCAGAAGGGCCGGATCGACCGGCTCCTTGGGGGCCTTGACCTGCTGCTGGCTGAAGTACACGGCGATGTCCACGCGCTCCTCCAGGGTCAGGGTCTTGGCCAGCTTGCTCATCACGAAATCGCTGCGCTGGCCATTGGCGAATTTCTCGAAGGCATTGAACAGGTAGATCGGGCTCTGCTGCGCCAGGTTGGGAATGTAGGCGCGCTTGCTGTTGCCGGTTTCGCCGTGGCAGTAGCTGCAGAAGCGTACCCGCTCTGCGCCACTGGCGTAGGCCTGTTCGCGCAGTTGCGGGTCGGCAGTGATGCGGTTGAAGCGTTCCAGTGCTTCTTCACTGGCCATGACGCTGCCGGTCAGGCAGCCGAGTAGAGCAATGACGATGACACGCATGGGCGTAAATCCTTGGACGCAGGCGGCACGCTGAACAGGGAGTACCTCGAAAGAGGTGATGGTGGGTCACTATAAGGATCTGCCGGCACTTTTCCCCGTAGCAGATCAATGAAATGGCAGGTTTTTGCCGGTGTCTGATCGTCATCCCGGTCAACGGCGTACAATGCCGCGCTTTCCCATTCCGTCGAGGAGTTTCCGTGAGCCAGTTGCCACCCTGCCCGCAATGCGCCAGTCCCTATAGCTATGCCGACGGTGATCTGCTGATTTGCCCCGAATGTGCCCACGAGTGGTCGGCCGCGGGCGACAGCGATGCCGTCGACGCTGATGCGCCGATCAAGGATGCGGTAGGTAACCTGTTGCAGGATGGCGACACCGTTACGGTGATCAAGGACCTCAAGGTCAAGGGCAGCTCGCTGGTGGTCAAGGTCGGCACCAAGGTGAAGAACATCCGTCTGTGCGGCGGAGACCACGACATCGACTGCAAGATCGACGGCATCGGCGCGATGAAGCTCAAGTCGATGTTCGTGCGCAAGGTCTGATCACCCTGCTGCCGGCCGGCCAGCGCGCAGCGCGGGCCGGCCGGGGTGTCTACTGCTCGCCGGCGGTCGGGCGGACGCCGACCTCGGCGCTGAGTTGCAACAGCTTGCCATCGCGGAGGATTTCGATCTGGATGCGTTGTCCTGGCTGGGTGCGTGCCACCTGGTTCATGGAGCGCCGGCCATTGCTGGCTGCCTCGCCGTCGATACTCAGGATGATGTCGCCGGGCAGCAGGTTGGCCTGCTGCGCCGGGCTGCCCCGGTAGATCCCGGCGACCAGGATGCCGGCGCGCCCCTGCAGGCCGAAAGCCTCGATCAGTTCTGGGGTCAGTTGCTGCACTTCGATGCCCAGCCAGCCGCGGATCACCCGGCCGTGCTCGATGATCGACTGCATCACCTCCATGGCCAGCTTGACCGGGATGGCAAAGCCGATGCCCTGCGAACCGCCGGACTTGGAAAAGATCGCGGTATTGATGCCGACCAGCTGGCCTTCCGCATCAATCAGCGCTCCCCCCGAGTTGCCGGGGTTGATCGCTGCATCGGTCTGGATGAAGTCCTCGTAGGTGTTGAGGCCCAGCTGGTTGCGTCCGGTGGCGCTGATAATGCCCATGGTCACCGTCTGCTGCAGGCCGAAGGGATTGCCGATGGCCAGCGCCACATCGCCAATGCGGATGCGGTCGGAGCGCCCGACGGCAATCGCCGGCAGGTCGGGTAGGTCGATCTTGAGCACCGCGAGGTCGGTTTCCGGGTCGCTGCCGACCAGGCGCGCCAGGGTTTCCCGGCCGTCCTTGAGGGCTACGATGATCTGGTCGGCGCCGGCGATGACGTGGTTGTTGGTGAGCAGGTAGCCCTCGTGGCTGATCAGCACCGCCGAACCGAGGCTGGACTCCATGCGTTGCTGGCGCGGGAGGTTGTCACCGAAGAACTGACGGAATTGCGGGTCCTCCATGAGCGGGTGCATGGCACGGCTGACCAGCTTGCTGGTGTACAGGTTGGCGACTGCCGGCGAGGCTTTGTCCACCGCGTTGGCATAGGAATAGGTGGCCGCCTGCGAGCGGGCGCCAAGCAGTGCCTGGCCGTGCGCGCCGGGCTGGTCCAGGCCGACCCAGTGGGGGTAGCGCTGGATGAGCAGTAACGCCAGCAGCAGGCCGGCCAGCAGCGGCCAGCCAAAGTAACGCAAGGCCTGGTTCATGGAGACATCCTGAGGGTTGTCGAGGCACGGGCGGCCCCTTAAGGTGGCGGCCATTATAGGCGGCAGCCGCCGCGCTGCGTACTGTTCGAGGAAGTCCCTGCCATGGCCATTGCCCTGACCAACCTGGTCGCCGAAACCGATCGCTTGCTGGATGCTGCACGTATCAGCGACTACTGCCCCAATGGCCTGCAGGTGGAGGGGCGCCCGCAAGTCCGGCGTATCGTCAGTGGCGTGACGGCGAGCCAGGCGCTGATCGATGCGGCGATTGCCGCCGAAGCCGATGTGCTGCTGGTTCATCACGGCTACTTCTGGAAAGGCGAGGATGCCCGGGTAGTGGGTAGCAAGCAGCGCCGTCTGAAGGCGCTGCTGGCGCACGATATCAGCCTGCTGGCCTATCACCTGCCGCTGGATGTGCATGCCGAACTGGGTAACAACGTACAACTGGCGCACCGCCTGGGCATCGAGGTGGAGGATGCGCTGGTGCCGGGCAATCCCAAGGTGATCGGTTTGCAGGGCAGCCTGCCGCAACCGTTGCTGGCCGGCGAGTTTGCCGCCCGCGTCGAGCAGGTACTGGGACGCGCGCCGCTGCTGGTCAACCCGCAGCGACGGGTCAGCCGCATTGGCTGGTGCAGCGGTGGCGGGCAGGGCTATATCGAACAGGCGATTGCCGCCGGAGTGGACCTGTTCCTGACCGGCGAGGCTTCCGAACAGACCTACCACAGTGCCGTGGAGAACGACATCGCCTTCATCGCCGCGGGGCACCATGCCACCGAGCGCTACGGCGTACAGGCGCTGGGTGAATACCTGGCCAGCCATTTCGCTCTGGAACACCGCTTCATCGACTGCCCCAACCCGATTTGAAGGCTATATGAGCAGAACGTTTTGATCTAAGTGGCGCCATCAATATAAGCAAGTGCTGTGTTAGAGTGCGCCACGTTCAAGGCCCTCGGGCCGTCCTCAGCCAGCCAATCGTGAGTAGCCATGCTCGACAAACTGACGCACCTCAAACAGCTCGAGGCGGAAAGCATCCACATCATTCGTGAGGTGGCCGCCGAATTCGATAACCCGGTGATGCTCTATTCCATCGGCAAGGATTCCGCCGTGATGCTGCATCTGGCGCGCAAGGCGTTCTTCCCCGGCAAGCTGCCGTTCCCGGTGCTGCACGTGGATACCCGCTGGAAATTCCAGGAGATGTACCGCTTCCGCGAGAAGATGGTCAGCGAATACGGCCTCGACCTGCTCACCCACATCAACCCAGATGGCGTGGCGCAGGACATGAACCCCTTCACCTACGGCAGTGCCAAGCACACCGACGTGATGAAGACCGAGGGTCTCAAGCAGGCGCTGGACAAGTACGGCTTCGATGCCGCCTTTGGTGGCGCGCGCCGCGACGAGGAAAAGTCCCGCGCCAAGGAGCGCGTGTACTCCTTCCGTGACAGCAAGCACCGCTGGGACCCGAAGAACCAGCGCCCCGAGCTGTGGAACGTGTACAACGGCAAGGTCAAGAAGGGTGAGTCGATCCGCGTCTTCCCGCTGTCCAACTGGACCGAGCTGGACATCTGGCAATACATCTACCTGGAGCAGATCCCGATCGTGCCGCTGTACTTCGCCGCCGAGCGCGAAGTGATCGAGAAGAACGGCACGCTGATCATGATCGACGACGAGCGCATCCTTGAGCACCTGTCGGACGAGGAAAAGGCGCGCATCACCAAGAAGATGGTGCGTTTCCGTACCCTCGGCTGCTACCCGCTGACCGGTGCCGTGGAATCCACCGCGACCACGCTGCCGGAAATCATCCAGGAAATGCTCCTGACCCGTACTAGCGAGCGCCAGGGCCGGGTGATCGACCATGATCAGGCCGGTTCGATGGAAGAAAAGAAACGTCAGGGGTACTTTTAAAGCCGATACAAGCGCTGGAAGGCTGGAGGCTGAATGAAATGGATTTCGAGCGGCTCGATGTATGGAAACTCTCTGCAAGACTTTCGGTGGATGTATATCGAGAGCTGGCTGGTTGTCGGGATTTTGGCTTCAAGGATCAGATAACCCGCTCGGCCTTGTCCGTTCCCAGCAATATTGCCGAAGGCATGACGCGAGATGGCGACAAGGAAAAACGTTACTTTCTGAGCATGGCCAAAGGGTCATGTTCGGAGTTGCGAACTCAGATTTATATAGGTGTTGAGGTCGGCTTTATTTCGACCGAGATCGGTCGGAACTGGATTGACCGCTGCAAGCGTATCGCGGCGATGCTCTCCGGTCTGCTCAGGTTGCTTCAGCGTCCATGAATTATCGGCTGGCTCGGTGTGCTTTTTCGTTCAGCCTCCAGCTTCAAGCCTTTAGCGATTAGAGAAAAACCATGTCCCATCAGTCCGATTTGATTTCCGAAGACATCCTCGCGTACCTGGCCCAGCACGAACGCAAGGAACTGCTGCGCTTCCTCACCTGTGGCAACGTCGACGACGGTAAGAGCACCCTGATCGGGCGCCTGCTGCACGACTCGAAGATGATCTACGAAGACCATCTGGAAGCCATCACCAAGGACTCCAAGAAGGTCGGCACCACCGGCGATGACGTCGACCTGGCGCTGCTGGTCGACGGCCTGCAGGCCGAGCGCGAGCAGGGCATCACCATCGACGTGGCCTATCGCTATTTCAGTACTGCCAAGCGCAAGTTCATCATCGCCGACACCCCCGGTCATGAGCAGTACACCCGCAACATGGCCACTGGTGCCTCGACCTGCGATCTGGCGATCATCCTCATCGATGCGCGCTACGGTGTGCAGACGCAGACCAAGCGTCACAGCTTTATCGCCAGCCTGCTGGGCATCAAGCACATCGTCGTGGCCATCAACAAGATGGACCTCAAGGGCTTCGACCAGGGCGTGTTCGAGTCGATCAAGGCCGACTACCTGGCCTTCGCCGACAAGATCAACCTCAAACCGACCACCTTGCACTTCGTGCCGATGTCGGCGCTCAAGGGCGACAACGTGGTCAACCGCAGCGTGCGTTCGCCTTGGTACGAGGGGCAGTCGCTGATGGAAATCCTCGAGACCGTGGAAGTGGCGGGCGATCGCAACTTCAGCGACCTGCGCTTCCCGGTGCAGTACGTCAACCGCCCCAACCTGAACTTCCGTGGTTTCGCCGGCACCCTGGCCAGCGGCATCGTGCGCAAGGGCGACGAAGTGACTGCGCTGCCCTCGGGCAAGAGCAGCAAGGTCAAGTCCATCGTCACCTTCGAGGGCGAGCTGGAGCAGGCCGGCCCAGGCCAGGCCATTACCCTGACCCTGGAAGACGAGATCGACGTGTCGCGTGGCGACATGCTGGTGCATGCCGACAGCCGCCCGCAGGTCACCGACAGCTTCGAGGCCATGCTGGTATGGATGGGCGAGGAGCCCATGCTGCCGGGCAAGAAATACGACATCAAGCGCGCCACCAGCTACGTGCCGGGGTCGATCCCGAGCATCGTCCATCGCGTTGACGTGAACACCCTGGAACAGGGCGCGGCGAGCGAGCTGAAGCTTAATGAGATTGGCCGGGTCAAGGTGGCCCTGGATGCGCCCATCGCCCTCGATGGCTATGAGCACAACCGCACCACCGGCGCCTTTATCGTCATCGACCGCCTGACCAACGGTACCGTCGGTGCCGGCATGATCATCGCCGATCCGGTCGGCGCCCAGGGTGGCGGTCACCACGGCAAGCTCGCCCATGTCTCCACCGAGGAGCGTGCTGCGCGCTTCGGTCAGCAGCCGGCCACCGTGCTGTTCAGCGGCCTGTCCGGCGCGGGCAAGAGCACCCTGGCCTATGCCGTGGAGCGCAAGCTGTTCGATATGGGCCGTGCGGTGTATGTGCTGGATGGCCAGAACCTGCGTCATGACCTGAACAAGGGCCTGCCGCAGGATCGTGCCGGACGTGCCGAGAACTGGCGGCGTGCCGCTCAGGTGGCCAAGCAGTTCAATGAGGCTGGCCTACTGACCCTGGCGGCTTTCGTCGCCCCGGATGCCGAGGGCCGCGAACAGGCCAAGGCCATCGTCGGCGCCGAGCGCCTGCTCACGGTCTACGTACAGGCCTCGCCGGCGGTGTGCCGTGAGCGCGATCCGCAGGGCCTGTATGCCGCCGCTGGCGACAACATCCCGGGCGAGTCCTTCCCCTACGACATCCCGCTGGATGCCGATCTGCTGATCGACACCCAGGCCATGTCGGTGGAAGAGGGCGTCAAGGCGGTGCTGGAGCTGTTGCGTTCGCGCGGCGCGATCTGATCGCCGGTCAGCCACAGCCCCGCCCGGGAAACCGCGCGGGGCTTTTTTCTGGACGGCTGTTCAGGAATGCTGACGGAGGAAGTCGGCCGCCGATTGCAAGGCCCGGTCGGCGGCGTGCAGTAGCCCGGCGTGGCACTGGAATACGTGCCACAGCCCCAGGTAATGCTCAAGACGCACCCTGACGCCACTGGCGGCGGCTTTTTCGGCGAGGCGCAGGCTGTCATTGCGCAGCAGCTCGTCCTCGCCCACCTGCAGCAGCAGGGGCGGCAGGCCGTGCAGGTCGGCATTGATCGGGGAAATCCACGGTTGCAGCGGATCGACGCCGGGCGGGCAATAGCAGGCGTGGGCCTGTTCCAGCCAGGCGGGGTTGAGCAGGGGGTCGCCGGCGGCCGGCTGGTGTAACTGCACGCCGGAGAAGTCCACCACCGGGGCCAGGCAGAGCAGGGCGGCGGGCTGGCTGATGGCTTGTTCACGCAGGCGCAGGCAGGTAACCAGAGCCAGATTGCCGCCGGCTGAATCGCCGCCGATGAACAGCGCCCGCTCATCCTGTGCGCGCAGGCAGCGATAGGCCGCCAGCGCATCGTCGAGGGCCGCCGGGAAGGGGTGTTCGGGGGCCAGCCGGTAATCCAGCGCACAGACATCCAGCTGCCCGTAGTGGGCGAGTGCCGCGCACAGTGCGCGGTGGCTGGCCGGCGCGCCGAGCATGAACGCGCCGCCATGCAGATAGAGCAGCGTGCCGTGGCTGGCGCCCTGTGGCCGATGCCACTCGCAGGGGCGTCCGGCCAGCTGTCCAGCCTGGCGTCGCACGCCTGGCTGGGTGGGATGCACTGCGGTCAGTACACGCAGCACCAGGCGCTGGCCGCTGATCGGCAGGCCCGGACGGATCAGACCGCGAAACAGCAGGGTCAGCGCACCGCGCAGCGCCGCGCGCAGCAACGCCTGCTCGCTGGGCGCCGGGTAGCGGGTGATCGCGGCGTGGCCTGACATGCTGCGCAGTCAGGCCGTCTGGGCCTGGCCGACCGGCGGCTTATCGGGCTTGGCCAGCAGGGTGTAGACGCACGGCAGCACGAACAGCGTGAAGGCCGTGCCCACGGTCATCCCGGTGGCGATCACCAGGCCGATGTCGAAGCGGCTGACCGCGCCGGCGCCGCTGGCGAAAATCAGCGGCAGCATGGCGAAGACCATGGCGGCGGTGGTCATCAGTACCGGCCGCAGGCGGATGGCCGCGGCGTCTTCGATGGCCTGACGTACGCTCAGGCCGCGCTCGTGGCGTAGCTGGTTGGCAAACTCGACGATCAGGATGCCGTGCTTGCTGATCAGGCCGATCAGGGTGACCAGGCCGACCTGGGTGTAGATGTTCATGCTGGAGAAACCGAGGAAGATCGGGATCAGCGCACCGCAGATCGACAGCGGCACGGTGATCAGGATCACCAGCGGGTCGCGGAAGCTCTCGAACTGTGCCGCCAGCACCATGAAGATGATCGCCAGCGCCAGGGCGAAAGTCAGGTACAGGGCGTTACCCTCCTGGACGAACTGCCGCGTGCTGCCCGCCTGGTCGAAACCATAGCCGCGCGGGGCTTCCTCGCGGGCAATGCGCTGCACGGTGGCCAATGCCTCGCCCATGCTGACGATTGGCACGCCTTCCAGGGTCGCGGCGTTGAGCTGCTGGAACTGCTTGAGACGACTCGGCCGGGCGCGCTCGCTGAGGCTGATCAGGGTGCCCAGCGGGACCATCTCGCCGCTGCTGCTCTTCACGTAGTAGCTGTTCAGCCAGCCCGGATTGTCGCGGTAGGCGCGCTCGACCTGGGCGATCACCTTGTAGCTGCGCCCGTCGATGGTGAAGCGGTTGATCTCGCCTTCACCGAGCAGGGTGGCCAGGGTGGTGCCCAGGTCCTGCATGGATACGCCCATTTGCGCAGCCTTCTGGCGATCGATATCGACCACGATCTCCGGCTTGTCGAAGGCCAGGTCGACGTTGAGGAAGGCGAACTGCCCGGACTGCATGGCGCGCTGCTTGATGCGCTCGGCAACCTGCAGCAGCGTTTCGTAGTCATTGGGTGTGTTGATCACGAACTGGAACGGCAGGCCATCGCCGGTACCGGGTAGCGAGGGCAGGTTGAAGCCGAAAATCTGCAGGCCGGGGATCTGGTCGAGGCGTGCCTGGACCAGCGGCAGCAGCTCCATCTGGGTGCGCTCGCGCTCGCCCCAGGGTTTGAGCAGGAAGCCGCCGATACCGGCCTGCACGCCGTCCGAGCCGTTGATCTGGAACGACGAGTAGTACTCCGGGAAGCTTTTGAAAATGTTCACGAAGTCCGCCGTATAGGCGTTCAGGTAGTTCAGGTTGCTGGGCTGTGGGGCATTGGCGATGAGGAAGACGATGCCCTGGTCTTCTTCCGGGGCCAGCTCGCTGGTACTGAAGGCGAGGAATGCCGGAATCAGCAGCATGACGATCAGGCCGAACACCAGCACCACCGGCCGCGTTTCCAGGGTGCTGTGCAGGGCGCGCTGGTAGCGGCGCTTGAGCCGCTCGAAGAGTTGATCGAGGCGATGCGCCAGGCCGCTGGGGTTCTCCTCGTGGCGCAGCAGCTTGGCGCACATCATCGGCGAGAGGGTCAGCGCGACGATGCCGGAGATGATCACCGCACCGGCCAGGGTCAGGGCGAACTCCTTGAACAGTGCGCCGGTCAGCCCTTCGAGAAAACCGATAGGGGCATACACCGCCGCCAGGGTGATGGTCATCGAGACCACAGGCACGGCGATCTCGCGGGCGCCCTCGATGGCTGCATCGAGCGGTGTCTTGCCTTCCTCGATATGCCGGTGGATGTTTTCCACCACGACGATGGCGTCGTCCACCACCAGGCCGATGGCCAGCACCATGGCCAGCAGGGTCAGCAGGTTGATCGAGTAGCCCATCAGTTGCATGAAGAACAGGACGCCGATCATCGACAGCGGAATGGTGATCACCGGGATGAGCACCGAGCGCAGCGCGCCGAGGAACAGGAAGACCACCACGATGACGATCAGCACCGCCTCGGCCAGGGTCTTCAGCACTTCGTCGATGGATGCCTGGATGAACTCCGTGGCGTCATAGGCGATGGCGACCTTGAGGTTGGGGGGTAGCTGCGCCTCCAGCTCAGGCATGGCGGCGCGCACGTGCTTGATCACGTCCAGCGGGTTGGCGCTGGGCGTGCCCTTGATGGCGATGTACACCGAAGGGATGCCGTCGAACGAACTGATCGAGTCGTAGTTGGCTGAGCCCATCTCCACCCGGGCGATATCGCCGACCAGCACGCGACTGTCGCCGACGGTCTTCACCGGAATGGCGGCAAAAGCCTCGGCGCTCTTCAGGTCAGTGCTGGCATTGATGCTGGTGACCACGTATTGCCCCTTCACTTCGCCGGCGGCGGCGAGGAAGTTGTACTGGCGCACGGCGCTGCTGAAGCCATCGGCGGTAACCCCGTAGGCAGCCATCTTCACCGGGTCCAGCCACAGGCGCATGGCGAATACCTGGTTGCCGAGAATTTCTGCCTCAGCCATGCCTGGCAAGGTGGCCAGCTTGGGCTGGATGACCCGCGACAGGTAGTCGGTAATCTGCGGGTTGGACAGCTGGTCGCTGTAGAAGCTGACATACATGAGCGCCGTCGAATCGGCGGCCTGCTTGGCCAGCACCGGGTCCTCGGCTTCCTGCGGCAACTGGTTCTTCACCGCGTTGGCCTTGGCCAGCAGTTCCGTGAAGAGTCGGTCGCTGTCCGCGCCGATGCGTGCGTAGATGGAAATCACCGAGAGGTTCTGCTGGCTCGACGAGGTCATGTAGTCGATGCCTTCGGCGCTGGCCAGGCTCTGCTGCAGCGGCTGGGTGATGTAGCCCTGGATGGTTTCCGCGTTGGCGCCGGGGTAGGCGGTGCTCACCGTGATCAGCGCGCTTTCCATTTGCGGGTACTGGCGGATTACCAGTTTGCTGAAGGCCTGCATGCCCAGCAGGATGATCAGCAGGCTGACCACGCTGGCCAGCACCGGACGGCGGATGAAGGGATCTGTGAAAGCCATATCGAGGTCCTTGGCGCCGAGGGGTCAGGGCTGCGGGTGGGCTGCGCTGGCCTGGCCCGGCTGGGCCAGCGGGTCGTCGCCGAGCCGTACGCGGGCACCGCTGTCCAGCTTGAGCTGGCCGGCCGTGACCACCTGCGCGCCGGCCTGCAGGCCTTTACGGATTTCCACCAGGCCGTCACGCCGCTCGCCGCTATCTACGTAGCGGCGTTCGACCTTGAGCAGCGGCTGGCCATCGCTGTCCTTTGCTGGCTGGCCTTGCTCGTCGAGTTCGGGCAGCACTACGTAGACCGAGTTGCCATACAGGGTGTAGGTCAGCGCGGTTTCCGGAACCACCAGCACCGGGGATTGCTCAGGCAGCAGCACATCGAGGTTGGCGAACATGCCTGGCAGCAGCTTTTGCTCGGGGTTGGGCAGGGTGGCGCGTACCTGCAGGTTGCGCGTGCTGTCCTCGACCTTGGCATTGAGGGCGCTGATCTCGCCGTTGAACAGCTCGTCGGGGTAGGCGGCTACGCGCAGGCGTACCTGCTGGCCGATGGCCAGTTGCGGCACCGCCTGCTCGGGGAGGAAGAAGTCGACATACAGGCGCGACAGGTCCTGCAGGGTAGCCAGGGTGGTGCCGGAGGAGAGGAAGTCGCCCACATCCACCTGACGGATGCCGATGGTGCCGCTGAATGGCGCGACGATGCGTTTCTTGGCCAGTTGCGCACGTAGTTGCGCGACCGTGGCTTCGGCCTTGAGCAGTTCGGCGTTCAGGCGATCGAATTCGCTCTTGGAAATGGCCTGCTTGCCAGCCAGGTTGCGGCCGCGCTCGTACTCCACGCGGGCCAGGTTGCGGGCCGCCTCGGCGGTGGCCAGCATGGCCTGTTCGACCTCGCTGTCCAGTTGCAGCAGGGGTTGCCCGGCGTTGACCTGCTCGCCGGAGGCAAACAGTACTTCGCGTACGGTGCCGCTGGCTTCTACGGTCAGGTCGACGCCCTGATAAGCCTTGAGCGTGCCGATACCGGGCAGCAGGCGTTGCCAGGGGCGTGCTTCGACCTGGCTGGCGGCCACGCTGATGGCGGGCGGCGGGGCGGAGAACATCTGTACCTGCTGGTAGATGCTGTAGCCCTTGTAGGCGGCGAGAGCGAGAACGACCAGGGTAACGATACCCAGCATGGTCAGCATGCGGCGCAGCAACATAGTTCCGGTTCCTTGACGGCAGGAGAGTCAGGCAGCAGGTCGAATGCAGGGCGACCTGGCGGGTTCCGGGCGAGGCTGGGCGATGCTATGGCTTGGCGGTGTACGCCTGGCTGTCAGCCCCTCAGGGCCGAAGGCTCTGCGGCGGGCCCGGAACAGGTGGCGAAGGTTCGCACCAGGCGGGCCCTGGCGTCAATCGAGTTGACGCCTTGGTCAGACTGTTGCCGGTCGGCAGGCTGTTACCTAGCGTTTCAGGCCGAAGTCTTCGGCCAGCGTACCGGGGCTGTTGGCATCGCTTTTCGGTGCGTAGTCGCGCGGTACATAGCCGGCAGGTGGCTCCAGGCGCTCGTTGTGGGGCGTGCTGTCGTCCATCTGCAGGGCGGCCAGCAGGCGTTGCCGGGTGACCTCGTCGAGTGCCAGGCGCGTAGCGCCACTGGCCAGGTGCTCCTGTACGTCCTGATAGCTCTGGGTGAGTTTCTTGACCAGGCTGGCGGTGGTGTTGAAGTGGGTCACCACGTCGTTCTGGTAACTGTCGAAACGCTCCTGCAGATCATCCAGCTGGCGCTGGGTGCGCCCTGGAATGGTGTTGGGCGCCAGGCGGGCGATGATGAAGCCGATGCCGACACCGGCAAGCAGGGCGAGGGCTGGCAGCAACCAGGCCGAGAGAGTCTGTTCCACGAATCCTTCCTCTGTTCATTAAGGGCGGCTTTGCTTTACGGTAGCGACTTGCCGGCGGGCTGTATAGCGCCGCGCCAATGCCATTCGAAGACGTGCAGACCCGCGTCAGGGTCACGGAGTTCCCTGTTGTTGATACGTGAAACCCCCGTGCAGCTCAGCGGCCCCTGCGGTGCGCTGGAAGCACTTTACCTGCCACTGGAACAGCCCAAGGGGCTGTTGCTGATTTGTCACCCCAACCCCACCCAGGGCGGCAGCATGCTCAACAAGGTGGTGTCCAGCGTGCAGCGCTGCGCCCGAGATGCCGGCTACATAACCTTGCGCTTCAACTACCGCGGGGTGGGCGCCAGCGAGGGCGTGCACGACATGCACAGTGGCGAGATCGACGATGCCGAGGCCGCGCTGGACTGGCTCTGCGCGCAGCATCCGCAGTTGCCGGTGAGCCTGGCGGGATTTTCCTTCGGGGGCTTTGTCGCCTGCAGCCTGGCTGCCCGCCTGGAGGCGCGCGGCATCGCCGTGCAGCAGCTGTTCATGCTGGCTCCGGCGGTGGGCCGTCTGCAGGCGCAGCCGCTGCCAACAGGCGGGCAGCTGGTAGTGATTCAGCCGGAGCAGGACGAAGTCATTGATCCGGCGCAGGTGTATGCCTGGTGCAAGGCCTTGCCGCGTGCCCACGAGCTGCTGAAAGTGGCAGAATGCGGCCACTTTTTCCACGGCCGGCTGGTTGAGCTGAAGACGCTCCTCCTGCCGCGCCTGTGACCATTCCGATATTCGACAAGCGATTGCCCATGACCACCCGTATTCTTACCGGCATCACCACCACCGGCACGCCCCACCTGGGCAACTATGCCGGGGCCATCCGCCCGGCGATTGTTGCCAGCCGCGACCCGCAGGCTGATTCCTTCTATTTCCTCGCCGATTACCACGCACTGATCAAGTGCGACGACCCGGCGCGCATCCAGCGTTCGCGCCTGGAGATCGCCGCCACCTGGCTGGCGTTGGGCCTGGATACCGACAAGGCGACCTTCTATCGGCAGTCCGACATCCCCGAGATCCCCGAGCTGTGCTGGTTGCTCACCTGTGTGGCCGGCAAGGGCCTGCTCAACCGCGCCCACGCCTACAAGGCCTCGGTGGACAAGAACGTTGAGGCCGGCGAAGACCCGGATGCCGGCGTGACCATGGGCCTGTTCAGCTACCCGGTACTGATGGCCGCGGACATCCTCATGTTCAACGCGCACAAGGTGCCGGTTGGTCGTGATCAGATTCAGCACGTGGAAATGGCGCGTGACATCGGTCAGCGCTTCAACCACCTGTTCGGCCAGGGCCGCGAGCTATTCACCCTGCCCGAAGCGGTGATCGAGGAAGAGGTGGCGACCCTGCCCGGTCTCGATGGCCGCAAGATGAGCAAAAGCTACGACAACACCATCCCGCTGTTCGGTACGGCCAAGCAGCTGAAGGATGCCGTTGCGCGTATCGTCACCGACTCGCGCCTGCCCGGTGAGCCCAAGGATGCCGACGGCTCGCATCTGTTTACCCTGTACCAGGCTTTTGCCAGTCAGGCGCAGCAGGCCGAGTTCCGCGCCGAGCTGGAAGGTGGTCTGGCCTGGGGCGAGGCGAAGAATCGACTGTATCAGTTGCTGGAAAATGAATTGGGCGAGGCGCGCGAGCGCTACAACACGCTGATCGCCCGGCCGGCAGACCTGGAAGACATCCTCCTGGCCGGTGCCAGCAAGGCGCGCAGGATCGCCACGCCGTTCCTCGGCGAGCTGCGCGAAGCGGTCGGCCTGCGCTCGTTCCGCGAGCAGGTGCAGGTTGCGGTCAGCGAGAAAAAGAAAGCCGCGAAAAGCGCCCGCGTGGTTAGCTTTCGCGACGACGATGGCAGCTTCCGCTTCCGTGTGCTGGACGCAGCGGGCGAGCAGTTGCTGCTGTCCGTATCGTTTGCCGATGGCAAGGCGGCCGGCCAGGTCAGCAAGCGCCTGCAGTCCGGTGAGCCACTGGATGTGCGCCAGGCCGGCGCTACCTTCAGCCTGTGGCTGGACGAGCAGTGTGTCGGACACAGCCCGCAGTTCGCCGATGAGCCGGCCTGCGCGGCGGCGCAGCAGCGTTTGCGCGAGGCGTTGACGGCACAGGCCTAGCCTGCTGCGACCGTTGGCCACAGGTTCGATTGCCAAGCGACGGGGGCGCCGTTACATTTACGCCCCCGTTTTTCATTGCTTGGCTAACGAATATGACGCCCCTCGCACGCTACCAGGCCGATCTGCAGCGGCCGGACTTCTTCCATGATGCCGCCCAGGAAAATGCCGTGCGCCATCTGCAGCGCCTGTATGACGAGCTGGTGGCGGACTCCAAGGCATCCGGATTGCTCGGCAAACTGTTCGCCAAGAAGCGCCAGGGGCCGGTCAAGGGTCTGTATTTCTGGGGTGGAGTAGGGCGCGGCAAGACCTATCTGGTCGACACCTTCTTCGATGCGTTGCCCTTCGAGCAGAAGATGCGTACGCACTTCCACCGCTTCATGAAGCGTGTGCATGAGGAGATGAAGACCCTCAAGGGCGAGAAGAACCCCCTGACCATCATCGGCAAACGTTTTGCGGACGAGGCGCGGGTGATCTGCTTCGACGAGTTCTTCGTCAGCGACATCACGGATGCGATGATTCTGGCAACCCTGCTCGAAGAACTGTTCAAGAACGGGGTGAGCCTGGTGGCGACCTCCAACATCGTTCCCGATGGCCTGTACAAGGACGGCCTGCAGCGCGCGCGCTTCCTGCCAGCCATCGAGTTGCTCAAGCGACACACCGAGATCGTCAACGTTGACAGTGGCGTGGACTATCGTCTGCGTGCCCTGGAACAGGCCGAGCTGTTCCACTTCCCGCTGGACGCCGAGGCCGAGACCAGCCTGGAGAAGAGCTTCCGCAGCCTACTGCCGGAGCACTGCGTGGTGGAGGAAAACAAGACGCTGATGATCGAGAATCGCCCGATCGTCGCGCGCAAGGAAGGTGACGACATCGCCTGGTTCGATTTCCGCGAGCTGTGCGACGGCCCGCGTAGCCAGAACGACTACATCGAGCTGGGCAAGATCTACCACGCGGTGATCCTCGCCAACGTCGAGCAGATGAGCGTGGCCAAGGACGACATGGCGCGTCGCTTCATCAACCTGGTCGACGAGTTCTATGACCGCAACGTCAAGCTGATCATCTCCGCGGAAGTGGAGCTCAAGGATCTGTATACCGGCGGTCGGCTGAGTTTCGAGTTTCAGCGCACGCTGAGTCGCCTGCTGGAAATGCAGAGCCACGAGTTCCTCTCGCGCCCGCACCGTCCCTGAAGGCGGGCGTCTCGTTCAGCTGTCCTTTTGCTGCAGTTGGCGGCGGTACAGGTTGGGTGACAGCCCGGTATGCTGGCGGAACAGTCGGGCAAAGAAGCTGGCGTCGTCGTAGCCGACGTCATAGCTGATGGTCTTGATGCTCTTGCGGGTGGCGCTGAGCAGGCCCTTGGCGGTTTCGATGCGCAGTCGTTGCAAGTAGTGCAGCGGTTTGTCGCCAGTCGCTGCCTGGAAGCGTCGCATGAAGTTGCGGATGCTCATGCCATGCTCGCGCGCCACGTCTTCGAAGCGAAAGCGCTCGGCATAGTGTTCCTCCAGCCATTGCTGGATGTGCAGGATGCTCAGGTCCTGATGCAGCTTCTGGCCGCCAAACCCCATGCGTCCCGGTGTGTAGCTGCGCTGTACTTCGTAGAGAATGTCACGCGCCACACCCTGTGCCAGCTGGCTGCCGCAAAAGCGTTCGATCAGGTAGATGTACAGGTCGCAGGCCGAGGTGACGCCGCTGGCGCAGTACAGGTTATCGGCATCGGTAAGGTGCTTGTCCTGGCGCAGGTTGACCTTGGGGAAGCGCTCGGCGAAGGCCTGGAAGAAGCGCCAGTAGGTGGTTGCCTCCTTGCCGTCGAGCAGCCCGGCTTCGGCCATCCAGAACACCCCGGTGGCTTCACCGCACAGCGCGCTGCCTTGTGCGTGGCAGAGGCGTAGCCAGTCGATGATCTGTGGATGGCGCTGGCTTAGGCTGGCGAAATCTCCCCAGAATGCGGGCAGCAGGATCAGGTCGCAAGGCGCCAGGGCGCCATCCACGGGGATCTCCACGCCGCTGAAGCTGCGCACCGGATGGCCGTCCGGGCTGACCAGGCGAATGTTGAAGCTGGGGCTCAGGCCCAGCCCCTGCTGTTTGCCATGACGCAGGCTGGCCATGTGGAAATAATCCTTGGCTTGCATCAGTGTCGAAGCGAATACGCCGTCGGTGGCGAGGATGTTCACGGTATGCAGCGGGCGATGGGGGGCGGCGAGCGTCATGGCTGGGCAGTCTTGTTGTTTTGGTCTAAGGCTAAGCAGCCAGAGTGTGGCGGGATCGTCTTATTTATTGGCGTAACTGTCCAGTACTAAGCAAGCGGTTGCTTGGTTAGAGTGCCTGAACACTCTTTTTTGTTCAGGTCTGCAGGTGCAACGATGATTCCCAGAACCCTTTTCAGCTCCGATCACGAACTGTTCCGCGACAGCGTGCGCAAGTTTCTTGAGCAGGAGGCTGTGCCGTTCCATGCGCAATGGGAAAAGACTGGGCATGTCGATCGCGCGCTGTGGAACAAGGCCGGTGAGGCCGGCTTGCTGTGCTCGCATATTCCCGAAGCTTACGGCGGCATGGGTGCTGATTTTCTCTACAGTACGGTGGTCATCGAGGAGATCGGCCGTCTCGGTCTGACCGGTATCGGCTTTTCGCTGCACTCGGACATCGTCGCGCCCTACATCCTGCACTACGGCAGTGAGGCGCAGAAACTGCACTACCTGCCCAAGCTGGTCTCGGGCGAGCTGGTCACGGCCATTGCCATGACCGAACCGGGTGCCGGCTCTGACCTGCAGGGTGTGAAAACCACGGCGGTGCTGGATGGTGATGAGTATGTGATCAATGGTTCCAAAACCTTTATCACCAATGGCTGGTTGGCCGATCTGGTGATCGTGGTCGCCAAGACCGACCCCAAGGCGGGCGCCAAGGGCACCAGCTTGTTCCTGGTCGAGGCCGGTACGCCGGGCTTTGCCAAGGGCAAGCGTCTGGAGAAGGTCGGGATGAAGGCTCAGGATACCTCCGAGCTGTTCTTCCAGGATGTGCGGGTGCCCAAGGAGAACCTGCTGGGGCAAGCCGGCATGGGCTTTGCCTACCTGATGCAGGAGCTGCCTCAGGAGCGCCTTACCGTCGGCGTGGGCGCGCTGGCCTCGGCCGAGGCCGCGTTGCAGTGGACGCTGGACTACACCCGTGAGCGCAAGGCATTCGGCAAGGCCGTGGCCGATTTCCAGAACACCCGCTTCAAGCTGGCGGAGATGGCCACGGAAATCCAGATCGGTCGGGTGTTCGTCGATCGTTGCCTGGAGTTGCACCTGGCCGGCAAGCTGGATGTGCCGACTGCGGCGATGCTCAAGTACTGGGGAACCGACCTGCAGTGCAAGGTGCTCGATGAGTGCGTGCAGCTGCATGGTGGCTATGGCTTCATGTGGGAGTATCCGGTGGCGCGGGCCTGGGCGGATGCCCGCGTGCAGCGCATCTATGCCGGTACCAACGAGATCATGAAGGAAATCATTGCCCGCGCCCTGTAAGGCCGGCTTGCAGCTTGCGGCGCGCATGGGCATAATTCGCCGGCTTTCACGACGGGAATGCCTAGCTCGTCGTGACGGAAGGTGGAGATGCCTAGTCCACCGAACCCCCCTTGCCGTAGCGGACGCACTGACCCGAGCCCCCGACAGTGTCTGTTTCCGGCCGTCTTTGACTTGTCAAAGCAAGTACTATTCAGTAAGATCCGCCGTCTTATTTTCAGGGCGGCCCCTGAGGCTATAGCGAATGAAGACTTTTACTGCAAAACCGGAAACTGTTAAGCGCGACTGGTACGTCGTCGACGCTGCCGGCCAGACCCTGGGTCGTCTGGCTACCGAGATCGCCAGCCGCCTGCGCGGTAAGCACAAGCCTGAATACACTCCGCACGTTGATACCGGTGATTACATCGTGGTCATCAATGCTGAGCAGGTGCGTGTGACCGGCGCCAAGACCAGCGACAAGATGTACTACTCGCACTCCGGTTTCCCGGGTGGCATCAAGGAAATCAGCTTCGAGAAGCTGATCGCCAAGGCTCCTGAGCGCGTCATCGAGATCGCGGTCAAGGGCATGCTGCCGAAGAACCCGCTGGGCCGCGACATGTATCGCAAGCTGAAGGTGTACAAGGGTGCCGCTCACCCGCACACCGCACAGCAGCCCCAAGAACTCAAGATTTAACGGGATAGTTGATTATGTCGGCGACTCAAAACTACGGCACTGGCCGTCGTAAGACTGCTACCGCACGCGTATTCCTGCGTCCGGGTACTGGCAAGATTTCCATCAACAACCGCACCCTGGAAAACTTCTTCGGTCGTGAGACCGCGCGCATGGTCGTGCGTCAGCCGCTTGAGCTGACCGAGACCCTGGAGAAGTTTGACCTGTACATCACCGTGCTTGGTGGTGGTGTAAGCGGCCAGGCTGGCGCTATCCGTCACGGTATCAGCCGCGCGCTGATCGCCTATGACGAAGGTCTGCGCAGCTCGCTGCGTAAGGCCGGCTACGTGACTCGCGATGCCCGCGAAGTCGAGCGTAAGAAAGTCGGTCTGCGTAAGGCGCGTAAGCGTCCGCAGTACTCGAAGCGCTAATTTCGGCGTTTCACCAAGAACGCCCATTTGCCACTGGCAAGTGGGCGTTTTTTTATGCCGGAGCGTTACTGGTGTCGCGTTGGTCGGTTGAGTGCGGCGGGCTTGAGCCAGATCAATGAAGTGGCGAGATGGTCCCGGCAAAGGCCTGAACTACTGGGGTTTTCCTGCCCCTGTGACAGCTTGTTACCTTGTCAGAATTGGGGCTTTTCTTTACCATCTGGCGAATTTTTAGCGCACCACCGTTTTCATACTAAAGGCCTGAACCACAGGCCATACAGCTGATGGGAGACGACTTAATGAGCAATGACGGCGTGAATGCAGGCCGGCGTCGCTTCCTTGTGGCAGCTACCTCTGTGGTAGGTGCGGCAGGAGCGGCGGGCGCTGCGGTCCCGTTCGTGGGGTCATGGTTCCCCAGTGCGAAGGCCAAGGCTGCGGGTGCCCCGGTCAAGGTGAATGTCAGCAAGATCGAGCCGGGTCAGCAAATCGTTGCTGAGTGGCGTGGTCAGCCGGTGTTCGTCCTCAACCGCAACGCAGAGATTCTGGCTGCGCTGGAGGCTGTCGAGGGGCAGGTCGCGGATCCGCAATCGCAAGCCTCGGAACAGCCGAGCTATGTCGATCCGAAGCACCGTTCGATCAAGCCTGAGCTGCTGGTGGTCGTCGGCCTGTGTACCCATCTGGGTTGCGCGCCGTCGTTCCGTCCGGAAGTCGCTCCGGCCGATCTGGGACCAGACTGGAAGGGTGGCTATTTCTGCCCCTGCCACGGCTCCAAGTACGATCTGGCGGGCCGTGTCTACAAGGCCCAGCCGGCGCCGCTGAACCTGCCGGTTCCGCCGTACAGCTACGAGTCTGATGACGTCATCATCATCGGCGTGGATCAGGAGAAGGCATGATGAGCAAGTTCATGGAATGGGTTGACGCCCGCTTCCCCGCCACCAAGATGTGGGAAGACCATCTGTCCAAGTACTACGCACCGAAGAACTTCAACTTCTTCTATTTCTTCGGTTCGCTGGCCCTGCTGGTGCTGGTCAACCAGATCCTTACCGGTATCTGGCTGACCATGAGCTTCACCCCGTCGGCCGAGGAAGCCTTCGCTTCCGTCGAGTACATCATGCGCGACGTGGAGTACGGCTGGATCATCCGCTACCTGCACTCCACCGGGGCTTCCGCGTTCTTCGTGGTGGTCTATCTGCACATGTTCCGCGGTCTGCTCTACGGCTCTTATCAGAAGCCGCGCGAGCTGGTGTGGATCTTCGGCATGCTGATCTACCTTGCCCTGATGGCCGAGGCTTTCATGGGCTACCTGCTGCCCTGGGGCCAGATGTCCTACTGGGGTGCCCAGGTGATCATCTCGCTGTTCGGTGCCATCCCGGTGATTGGTGCTGACCTGACCGAGTGGATCCGTGGTGACTACCTGATCTCCGGGATTACCCTGAACCGCTTCTTTGCCCTGCACGTGATTGCCCTGCCGATCGTCCTGCTTGGCCTGGTGGTCATGCACATCCTGGCGCTGCACGAAGTGGGTTCGAACAATCCCGATGGCATCGAGATCAAGAAGCTGAAGGACGAGAATGGCGTGCCGCTGGATGGCATCCCCTTCCACCCCTACTACACCGTCAAGGATATCGTTGGCGTCGTAGTGTTCCTCTTCGTGTTCTGTGCCGTGGTGTTCTTCTTCCCGGAAATGGGCGGTTACTTCCTGGAGAAACCGAACTTCGAAGCGGCCAACCCGTTCAAGACGCCTGCGCACATTGCCCCGGTGTGGTACTTCACGCCCTTCTACGCCATCCTGCGCGCCGTGCCGGACAAGCTGCTGGGTGTGATTGCCATGGGTGCAGCGATTGCCGTGCTGTTCGTGCTGCCCTGGCTGGACCGTAGCCCGGTCAAGTCCATGCGCTACAAAGGCTGGATGAGCAAACTGTGGCTGCTGGTGTTCTGCGTGTCCTTCGTGATCCTCGGTGTGCTGGGTGTGCTGGCGCCGACCGATGGTCGCACGCTGCTGGCGCGTATCTGCACCGTACTGTACTTCGCCTACTTCATCCTGATGCCGTTCTACACCCGGATGGAGAAGACTAAACCGGTTCCGGAAAGGGTGACTGGCTAATGAAAAAGCAATTTGCAGCACTTATTTTTGCGCTCCTGCCGGCTTTTGCCTCTGCCGCTGCTCTGGAAGTTCCGCTGGATAAAGTGGATATCGACCTGCGCGACAAGGCCGCCATGCAGGACGGCGCGCGTACTTTCGCCAACTACTGCATGGGCTGCCATGGCGCCAAGTACCAGCGTTACGAGCGTGTCGCGCGTGACCTGGGCATCAGCGAAGAACTGATGAAGGCCAACCTGGTATTCACTGGCGCCAAGATCGGCGACCACATGAAGAGCAGCATGCGTGAGCAGGACGGCAAGCTGTGGTTCGGTGCGGCGCCGCCCGACCTGACCCTGGTGGCTCGCGTACGCGGCAACGACTGGCTGTACAGCTACCTACGTGCCTTCTATGAGGACCCGACCCGTCCCTACGGCGTCAATAACAAGGTCTTCCCGAATGTCGGCATGCCCAACGTACTGGCTGGTCTGCAAGGCCGTCAGGTCGTAGGTTGCAAGCAGGTACAGGTAGTGGAGGGCGGCAAGAAGCAGTTCGACCCGCTGACCGGTGCGCCGATCACTCACGAAGCCTGTGACCAGCTGACCATTGTGCCGAACAGTGGCGAGCTGACACCCGAGCAGTTCGACGAGAAGGTGAAGAACCTGGTGACCTTCCTGGCCTACTCGGCCAACCCGGTCAAGCTGGAGAGCCAGCGTATCGGTACCTACGTACTGTTGTTCCTGGCGTTCTTCTTCGTGTTCGCCTACCTGCTTAAACGCGAGTACTGGAAAGACGTGCACTAAGCACTGTCTGGCCGTTCGCAGCGCGCGCCCTACGGGGCGCGCGCGTCTTTCTGCCTCCCAAAAAGTTGAACCGCGAGGAGGAGCCTCACCGCATGGCCGCCATCAACAAGCTGACGCTGTTTTCCGATCCGCTGAGCCATTACAGCCATCGGGTACGTCTGGTACTTGCCGAGAAATCCGTGCAGGCTGAACTTATCGAGGTGCAGGCCGGACAATGCCCGGCGCAACTCAGCGAGCTCAATCCTTACGGAAGCCTGCCTACCCTGGCCGATCGCGACCTGGCGCTCTACGAGACCAGTGTGGTGATGGAGTACCTGGACGAGCGCTATCCGCATCCGCCGTTGTTGCCGGTTTATCCGGTGGCGCGGGCTAACAGCCGCCTTCTGGTGCATCGTATCCAGCGCGACTGGTGCCGACAGGTCGACCAGATCCTTGATCCCCGGCAAAAGGATGCCGTACGGGTGCAGGCGCGCAAGGAGTTGCGCGAGAGCCTGATTGGTGTGTCACCACTGTTTGCCGACAAGCCTTTCTTCTTGAGCGAGGACATGAGTCTGGTAGATTGCTGCCTGTTGCCCATTCTCTGGCGCCTGCCACAGCTGGGTATTGAACTGCCCCGTGCGGCCAAACCCCTGCTTGATTATATGGAGCGTGGTTTTGCCCGACCGGCGTTCCAGGCCAGCCTGTCGGCGGCCGAACGCGATATGCGCTGAGGAGCCTGCATGAACTCCAGTCGTCCCTACCTGTTGCGTGCACTCTACGAATGGATCGTGGATAACCAATGCACGCCGCATCTGCTGGTCAATAGCGATTATCCGCAGGTGCGCGTGCCGCCCGGTTTTGCCAGCGATGGACAGATCGTTTTGAATGTTTCGCCGTCGGCGGTGCGCTACCTGGAAATGGACAACCAGGCGGTCAGTTTCGAAGGGCGCTTTGGGGGTGTGGCGCACCGTTTATACGTGCCTTGCGCGGCCGTGCTGGCGATCTATGCCCGAGAAAACGGGCAAGGCATGGTCTTCGAGCTGGAAGCCCCGGAAGCAGAAGCTGTTCTGGCTGAAGAGGAAGGTGCGACGCCTCAGGATGAACCGCCCAAGCCCGGCGGTCGGCCCAGCCTGAAGGTCGTCAAGTAAGGGGGCGGCCGTACCTTACGGGTACGGCCAAGACTGTACTGAATGGTCTGTCAGTTGGTGTATTCGAACAGGCGGACGATCTTCTGTACCCCGGAGACATCCTGCACGATGCGCGTGGCCAGGTTGGCTTCCTGACGACTGACCAGGCCCATGAGGAAGACTACGCCGTTTTCCGTAACCACCTTGATATTGCGTGCTGGCACCTTGCTGTCGGCGGTCAGGCGCGTCTTGATCGAACTGGTGATGGTCGCGTCATTGACGCGTGCCAGGCCGCTGACCGCGCTGGGCGGCATGAGCTGCAATTCGTTGTGTACCCGGCGCACTCCGGGCTCTGACTTGGTCACTCGTTCGGCCAGTTCCTTGAGGTCGGCGCGCGGCGTTTGCCCGGCCAGCAGAATTACCCCGTTATAACTGACCACCACCACGTTCGAGTTGCTCTTCAGGTCAGCGCTGGCCTGGTTGATCTTGCTGCTGATGCGTCCCGGCAGCAGCTTGTCATCGATGGACTTGCCGATGCTGCGGTTGCTGCAGCCAGCGATGGCCAGGCAGGTACTGAGACAGAGCAGAAGCAGGGCTTTGCGAGTCATTCTTCACTCCCGAACAGTTGGTTGTCGATCAGGTCGCACAGGCAGTGGATGGCCAGCAGATGGACTTCCTGGATACGTGCGGTGACCTTGGCTGGCACGCGGATCTCCACATCTTCCGGCAGCAGCAGCGAGGCCATGCCGCCGCCATCACGGCCGGTGAGCGCCACAACGGTCATTTCACGGTCATGTGCGGCCTGGATGGCCTGGATGACATTCGCCGAATTGCCGCTGGTGGAGATGGCCAGCAGCACGTCGCCGGGCTGGCCGAGGGCGCGGATCTGCTTGGAAAACACCTCGTTGTAGCTGTAGTCGTTGGCGATCGAGGTGATGGTCGAGCTGTCGGTGGTCAATGCCATGGCCGGCAGGCTGGGGCGTTCGCGTTCGAAGCGGTTGAGCAGTTCCGAGGAGAAGTGCTGGGCATCGCCGGCCGAGCCGCCATTGCCGCAGGAGAGGATCTTGCCCTCGTTGAGCAGGGCGTTGACCATGACCTGGCTGCCTTGTTCGATCACGGGGATCAGCACGTCCATGGCCTGCTGCTTGGTGTCGATGCTGGCCTGGAACATCTGGCGGATTCGGGATTGCATATCCATCGTTGAGACCTTCGAGTGCGCGGCTTGCGCCGGTGAACTATTGCCTGCGCGGTGAGCGGGCGCCATGGCGTGGTTTTTTACCCGACCGGACGTTATCGGTCGAGCAGAATTGCTTGATAGACCCGATTCAGCCGGTAAATGCTCCCTGCAGCCAGTCCGGCGGTTGCTCGCCGTCCAGGGCGACGACATCGAAGCGGCAGGCCAGGCGTGCGAGGGCTGGGTGTTGCTGGAGAAACTGCTCGGCGGCACGAATCAGTCGTGCCTGTTTGCGCGCATCGACGCTGGCCGCCGCGCCGCCCCAGGCGGCATGGCTACGATAGCGTACCTCGACGAACACCAGATGGTCGTCGTCGCGCATGATCAGGTCCAGTTCCCCCAGGCGGCAGCGCCAGTTCCGCTCGAGCAAGCGCAGTCCCTGGCGTTGCAGGAACTGACAGGCGCGTTGCTCGGCGAGCTGGCCGCTGTGCTGGCGGCTCAATAATCGTTGCCTGGCAGCGGCACGACCTGGCCGTCGCGGATCTCGGCCCAGGGCAGTTGGCGCTGTACGCGTTGTCCGGGAGCCAGGCTCAGGCGGCCGGACAGGCCGTCCAGGCTCATTCCCGGCAGGCTTTGCAGCTGTTGCAGGCGCGGGGTCAGCTGATAGGCATCGGCGCCCATGGCATACAGGCGGCCCAGGCTGCCCGAGGCTTGCGGCCATTGACCGCTGGTCTGTTGCTGCAGGCTGTTGTCGGCAAACAGCAGCCAGGGTGTTTCGCAGAAGCGAATGCCGTCCATGTCGAGCAGTTGTGTGCTGTTCTGCGTACCGCTGTAAAGGTGCGATGTGGCGTAGACCGGAATGTCGCCGGCGTATTGAAAGGCCAGCGTTGGCTTGATCTGTTGGGCCTGCTGCGGTGTGGCGGCGAGGAAGATGAAGTCGATATCGTGGCGACGCGCCGGCTGCGCATCGATGGTGCTGCCCACGGCGGCCTCCAGGCGCTGCGCGCGTGCTTCGCTTTGGCGCAGCTGCAGCAGCTCGGCAATCTGTCGTGCCAGCTCGACGGGTTGATCGATGTATTGCACGCCAAGCAGCTCCCCGCCTTGTGCTTGCCAGCTACCCTGGAAGGCGGCCAGCACGCGGCGGCCCCATTCGCCGCTCGGCACCAGCGCTACGGCGCGGCGCATGCCGTCATCCCAGGCGCGTTGCGCGGCTGCGCGCGCCTCGTCCTCGGCAGCCAGGCCAAACTGGAAGAGCTGGGCCGGCGGTGTGCGCGTGCTGTCGCTGTAGTTGAGGGCGAGGGTGGGCAGGGGCAGTTGCTCGCGTTCGCTGAGTTGCTTGACCAGCGGTTTTTCCAGCGGGCCGACGACCAGCTGGATACCGTCCTGGCTGGCTTGCTGGTAGAAAGCGTCCAGCGAGCTGATGCTGTTGCTGTCATACAGTTGCACGCTGGGTAGCTGTGGGTTGCTGGCCAGGGCCTGGTAGTGCGCGGCCAGGAAGCCGTCACGCAGGGCGCGTGCCACCGAGGCCAGCGGGCCGTCCTGGGGCAGCAGCAGGGCAATTTTCTGCAAGGGCTGGCGAGCCAGTTGCTGGATGTCGCGCAGTGCCTGGGGCAGGTCTTGTGCCGCCGGGTGCTGCGGGTGGGCTGCCAGCCAGGCGTCGATCTGCGCGCTTTGCTGTTGTGGCGTGGCATTCTGCTTGCTGATCAGTGCCAGTTGTCGCCAGGCGTCGAACTCGCTGTCGCCCTCGCTGTGCAGTTCCTGGCGGGAAAGCTGGCTGAGCAGCTTCCAGATATGGGCATGGTTGGCCGCCTGTTGCTGGTCGGCGAGCAGGGGGGCAATGAACACGCGCTCACGGGCTGCCGCGAGCAGTTGTTTATCGGCTTCCAGGGCCTGGGCGCGTACGCTCTGGCTGCGCAGTTGCTGCTCCAGTGGCAGTTCGGCGAGGCGCTCGAAGCTGGGATGGGCGAAGGCCTTGATCGCGCTTTTTGGGCGTTGGCGGGCCAGGTCCAGCTCAGCGCTCAGGGTGCTGGCATAGATTTGCTGGGCCGGCTTGAGCGAGTCCAGCGGCACCTGTTGCAGGATGTCTGCGGTCTGCTGCCAGTGGCCCAGGCGCAACGCCTGCTCGGCGGCGGAGAGGCGCAGTAGCGCCGCCTGTTCACCTTGGCTGCTGCTGGCTTCGCTGAGCAGTTGCTCAATGCTGGCCTTGGGGGTGCGGGGCAGTTCGCCAAGCGGGGCGCGGCCGTCGCTTGCGCAGGCGCAAAGCAGGGCGGCAAGGCTGAAGGCGAGCAGGGGGCGCAAGGTCATGGAGTCTATCCTGGTACTCGGGTCAACGAATCAGCGATTGTACCGAAGGGGCGCCATGGGTGCGAACCTGTGGCGGGAAAGCCGTTACAATCGTGCGCCTGTTCAATGTCCCGGAGTTTGCCGTGTCGTCCGCCCCTTTGAGTTCATCTGCTGTCGGTACCCTGTATGTGGTGGCTACGCCGATCGGCAATCTGGAAGACATCAGCGCGCGTGCCCTGCGGGTGTTGCGCGAGGTGGCGTTGATTGCCGCGGAGGATACCCGTCACTCGTCGCGGCTGCTGCAGCACTTCGGCATCACGACGCCGCTGGCCGCCTGTCATGAGCACAATGAGCGCGAACAGGGGGGGCGCTTTGTCGAGCGTTTGCTGGCGGGTGAGGATGTGGCGCTGATTTCCGATGCCGGTACACCGCTGATTTCCGATCCTGGCTTTCATCTGGTGCGTGCCGCGCGGGCGGCTGGGATTCGTGTGTCGCCTGTGCCGGGAGCCTGTGCTCTAGTCGCGGCACTCTCTGCCGCTGGCCTGCCGTCGGATCGCTTCATCTTCGAGGGTTTCCTGCCGGCCAAGGCGGCAGCGCGCCAGGCGCGCCTGCAGGGCGTGGCGGAGGAGTCCCGCACCTTGATCTTCTACGAGGCACCGCATCGTCTGCTGGAGTCCCTGCAGGACATGTGCGAGGCCTTTGGCGGGCAGCGTCAGGCGGTGCTTGGGCGTGAGTTGAGCAAGACTTTTGAAACCCTCAAGGGGCTGCCGCTGGATGAGTTGTGCGCCTGGGTGGCGGCTGATAGCAACCAGCAGCGCGGTGAGTGTGTGGTGTTGGTGGCGGGCTGGCAGGCGCCCGAGGGCGAGGAGGCGCTGAGTGGTGAGGCGCTGCGCGTGCTTGACTTGTTGTTGGCCGACTTGCCGCTCAAGCGTGCCGCAGCGCTGGCGGCGGAGATTACCGGGGTGCGCAAGAACCTGTTGTACCAGGCAGCGCTGGCTCGTCAGTCTTAGCGTTGAGGCGGCACGGCGACGCTGGTTGTTGCGCTTTGCGCTTGCCGCCTGTGGCGGCTGCCGTTACCCTTGCCGGCGGAGAGTCGGCTGGACAGTCGCTGCCTGCCATCTGGCAGGGGGAGGAAAGTCCGGGCTCCATAGGGCGGAGTGCCAGGTAATGCCTGGGAGGCGTGAGCCTACGGAAAGTGCCACAGAAAATAACCGCCTAAGCGCGCAAGCGCCGGTAAGGGTGAAAAGGTGCGGTAAGAGCGCACCGCACGGCTGGCAACAGTCCGTGGCTAGGTAAACCCCACTCGGAGCAAGACCAAATAGGGTTCCATTGGCGTGGCCCGCGCTGGAACCGGGTAGGTTGCTAAAGCGCTGCAGTGATGTAGTGCGTAGAGGAATGGCTGTCCTCGACAGAACCCGGCTTACAGGCCGACTCTCCACCTTCCTTTCTCGCTGCTGTAACTTCTGCAGTGCTGTTTTTCCCGCCTTTTTAATGCCTAAAAAATCTTACTCTTAACAAAGTACTTTAAGTTCGAAGTTCAGTGCTTTGTGCTGGTTCGTTTTTGCCTGTTCTGGCTCCGTCAAAAAGCCCCTTCATTCCCCCTGGGTCGGCGCTAAATCGCCGTCACATAAGGATTTTTCCGCTTTGCCGTGCCTTGACGGTGGGGTTGCTGCGTTCCTATAGTGTGCCGAAGTGGCATAAAGTGGGTTGAAGTGGTTTTTATGGGCACGGATAGCTAGTTAATAAGGGGAAGCGCAGCCTTGTTTCGCGGAGCTAACGCCATCAGTCTCGACGCCAAAGGGCGCCTCGCGATGCCGAGTCGGTATCGTGATGAGCTGCTTGCGCGTTGTGCTGGCCAGCTCATCGTGACCATTGATGCGGTAGACCCCTGCCTGTGTATCTATCCGTTGTCCGAGTGGGAGCTGATCGAGGCCAAGCTGCGTGAGCTGCCGTCGTTGCGCGAAGAGACGCGCCGCCTGCAGCGCCTGCTGATCGGCAATGCAGTGGATATCGAGCTGGACGGCAACGGTCGTTTTCTCGTGCCGCCGCGCCTGCGCACCCATGCCGGCCTGGACAAGCACGCCATGCTGGTCGGGCAACTGAACAAGTTTCAGCTGTGGAACGAGGATGCCTGGAATGCCCTGGCGGAAGCGGATCTGGCTGCCATCAAACAACCCGGCGCGCTGCCGGATGACCTGCGTGATCTGATCCTGTGAGCATGACCAGCCCGTTTCGCCATATCACCGTATTGCTCGATGAAGCTATCGAGGCCCTGGCTGTGCGCGGCGATGGCTGCTATGTCGATGGCACCTTCGGGCGCGGCGGGCATAGTCGCCTGCTTCTGCAGAAGCTGGGAGCGGAGGGCCGCCTGCTGGGCTTTGACAAAGACCCGCAAGCTATTGCCACGGGGCAAGCGCTGGCGGCCGAAGACGGCCGCTTTGTCGTTGTGCAGCGCAGTTTTGCCGAGCTGGGCGATGAGTTGGCGCAGCGCCAGCTGCATGGCCGAGTGGATGGTGTATTGCTCGATCTTGGCGTGTCCTCGCCGCAGCTGGATGACGCCGAGCGGGGCTTCAGCTTTGTCAATGACGGCCCGCTGGATATGCGCATGAATCCGCATGCCGGGCTGAGTGCCGCGCAGTTCATTGCCATGGCGGACGAGGAAGAAATTGCCCGGGTCTTCAAAGAGTATGGTGAAGAGCGTTTCGCCAAGCGTATGGCGCGAGCCGTGGTGCAGCGTCGTGCGCTCAAGCCGTTCGAGCGTACTGCGGACCTGGCCCAGGTGCTTACCGATGCCAATCCCGCCTGGGAGAAGGGCAAGAACCCGGCGACCCGTGCTTTCCAGGGCCTGCGTATCCACGTCAATAATGAACTGGGTGATTTGCAGCGTGGCCTCGATGCGGCGCTCGAAGCCCTGGCCGTGGGTGGGCGGCTGGTAGTGATCGGCTTCCATTCCCTGGAAGACCGTATCGTCAAACAGTTCATGCGCCGGCATGCCAAGGGCGAAGTTGATCGCCTGCCGCGTGACCTGCCGATCATCCCCAAAGCGTTCGAGCCGCGCCTGAAGCTGCATGGCAAGCCGGTGTTTGCCAGCGAAGCGGAAGTACGTGCCAACCCGCGTTCGCGCAGTGCCGTCATGCGTATTGCGGAGAAGCTGCGGTGAGCCGCCTGTTCGCCAAGCCCCTGCCACCGGGTAGCAGCCTGCTGCTGGTGCTGTTTGTGTGCATCGTACTGTCGGCGCTGGGCGTGTCCTACTGCGCGCATTGGAGTCGCCAGTTGCTCAACGAGCTGTATGGCGAGCTCAGTGTGCGTGACAAGGCGCAGGCCGAATGGGGACGGCTGATTCTTGAGCAGAGCACCTGGACAGCGCATAACCGTATCGAGAGTCTGGCCGCCGAGCGCTTGCAGATGCGCATTCCCGAGCCGGGCGAAGTCCGCATGGTGGCGCCATGATCCGCCTGCCCGGGGTGCAGTATCCGTGGCGCTTTCGTCTGGTGCTGGTGGTGCTTGCCGTGCTGGTGGCAGCGATCGCCTGGCGGATTGTCGACCTGCAAGTGGTTGATCGGGATTTCCTGCAGTCGCATGGCGATGCCCGCAGCCTGCGGCATATCCCGATTCCCGCACACCGCGGGCTGATTACCGACCGCAATGGCGAGCCGTTGGCCGTCAGTACGCCGGTCATGACCCTGTGGGCCAACCCCAAGGAGTTGTTACCGGCGGCTGGGCGTATCCCCGAGCTGGCCGCGTTGCTGGGCCTGGAACCGCGTGCGCTGGTGCAGCGTATCGAGCAGAACGCCCGGCGGGAATTCATCTATCTGATGCGTGGTCTGACGCCCGAGCAGGGTCAGGCGGTACTGGAATACCGGATTCCCGGGGTGTATGGCGTGGAAGAGTTTCGGCGCTTCTACCCGGCCGGTGAAGTCACGGCACATGTGGTCGGTTTTACCGATATCGATGACAAGGGGCGCGAGGGCGTCGAGCTGGCCTTCGACGAGTGGCTGGCCGGTGTGCCGGGCAAGCGCCAGGTGCTCAAGGATCGTCGCGGCAAGCTGATCAAGGATATCCAGGTCACCCAGAACGCCAAGTCGGGCAAGGCTCTGGCGTTGTCCATCGACCTGCGCCTGCAGTACCTGGCGCACCGTGAGCTGCGCAATGCCCTGCAGGAGTTCGGTGCCAAGGCTGGCAGTCTGGTGATGCTCGATGTGAAGAGCGGCGAAGTGCTGGCCATGGTCAACCAGCCGACCTACAACCCCAACAACCGGCGCAATCTCAATCCCCAGGCCATGCGCAACCGCGCGATGATCGATGTCTTCGAGCCGGGTTCCACGGTCAAGCCGTTCTCTATTGCTGCGGCACTGGGTACCGGGCGCTGGAAGCCCGAGAGCACCGTGGATACCCATCCGGGCAGCCTGCGTATTGGCCGCTACACCATTCGCGATGTGTCGCGCGGTGGCGTGCTGGACCTGACGCAGATCCTCATGAAGTCCAGCAACGTCGGCATCAGCAAGATTGCTTTCGATATCGGTGCCGAGCCGATCTATGCGGTGATGCAGCAGGCCGGCCTGGGCCAGGATACCGGCCTGGGTTTCCCTGGCGAGCGCGTGGGCAACCTGCCCAATCATCGCAAGTGGCCGCAGGCGGAAACCGCCACCCTGGCCTATGGCTACGGCCTGTCGGTGACTGCCGTGCAGTTGGCGCATGCCTATGCCGTACTGGCCAACGAGGGTAAGAACGTGCCGCTGTCGATGGTCCGTCAGGATCGCCTGCCGCAGCCGGTACAGGTCATGGATGCCGCCGTGGCCAAGCAGGTGCTGCAGATGCTCCAAGCCGTGGTCGAAGAGCCGGGTGGCGGTGGTGCACGAGCCAAGGTGCCGGGCTATCACGTCGGCGGCAAGAGTGGTACCGCGCGCAAGGCGGCGGTTGGCAGCAAAGGCTACGTCGACAAGGCCTATCGCTCCTTCTTTGCCGGGGTCGGCCCCATGGATAACCCGCGTATCGCCACCGTGGTGATGATCGACGAACCGAGCAACGGTGCCTACTACGGTGGCCTGGTGTCCGCTCCGGTGTTCGGCAAGGTCATGGCCGGGGCGCTGCGTTTGATGAATATCGCGCCGGATAACCTGCCTGCCGACGAGCAGCCGCAGAAGCTGGCCCAAGTCAATGGAGGGCGCTTCTGATGCCCATGCCACTCAATCAATTGTTGCCGCAGGCCGAGTCCGCGGTGCTTATTCGTGAACTGGCCCTGGACAGTCGCAAGGTTCTGCCGGGCGACCTGTTCCTGGCTGTGCCGGGTGGCCAGACGGATGGCCGGGCGCATATCGCTGATGCCATTGCCCGTGGCGCTGCAGCCGTGGTCTACGAGGCTGACGGTGCTGCGCCGATGCAGGACAGCGCGTGCGCGCTGATCGCGGTGCGTGGCCTGTCTGCCCAGTTGTCGGCGATTGCCGGGCGTTTCTATGGCGAGCCGAGCCGCGCCCTGCGCCTGATCGGCATCACTGGCACCAATGGCAAAACCAGTGTCAGCCAGTTGCTGGCCCAGGCCCTGGACCTGCTCGGCGAGCGCTGCGGAATCATCGGTACGCTGGGTAACGGTTTCCATGGCGAACTGCTGGCCGGGCGGCATACCACGCCGGATGCGCTGGGCGTGCAGGCCACCCTGGCACAGCTGAAACAGGCAGGCGCACGTGCCGTGGCCATGGAGGTTTCTTCCCATGGTCTGGAGCAGGGGCGGGTGGCTGCGCTGGATTTCGACCTCGCCGTGTTCACCAATCTTTCGCGTGACCACCTCGACTATCACGGTGACATGCAGGCCTATGGCGAAGCCAAGGCGCGCCTGTTCGCCCAGCCGGACCTGCGTGCCCGGGTGATCAACCTGGATGATGCCTTTGGTCGTGAGCTGGCCGCTCGGAGCCTGCCGTCGCGGCTGTTCAGCTACAGCCAGCAAGACAGCAAGGCCAGCCTGTACTGCAGTGAAATGCGCTTCACCGAACAGGGTGTGCAGGCGCGCCTGCATACCGCGCAGGGCGAAGGCTGGCTGCGCAGCGCGCTGCTCGGTCGTTTCAATCTGAGCAACCTGCTGGCCGTGGTGGGTAGCCTGCTGGCGCTGGGTTATCCGTTGGGCGAGATCCTCGCCCTGGTGCCGCGTCTGCAAGGGCCGCTGGGGCGCATGCAGCGCTTCGGCCAGCCGGGGCAGCCTGTACTGGTGGTCGATTACGCGCACACCCCGGATGCCCTGGAGCAGGTGCTGTCGGCCTTGCGTCCGCATGTGCAGGGGCGGCTTTATTGCCTGTTTGGTTGTGGTGGCGACCGTGATCGCGGCAAGCGTCCGTTGATGGCCGCGGTGGCCGAGCGACTGGCTGATCAGGTCTGGGTGACTGATGACAACCCGCGCAGCGAAGCGCCCGAGCAGATCTTTGCCGATATCCGTGGCGGCTTCGTGCAGCCGGAGGCGGTGACCTTCCTGTCCGGGCGCGGCGAGGCGATTGCCCGCCTGGTCAGCCAGGCCGAGGCCGGCGATGTCGTGCTGCTGGCTGGCAAGGGGCATGAGGATTATCAGGAAATCCACGGCCAGCGCCTGCCGTTCAGCGACCTGCAACAGGCCGCCGAGGCTCTGCGTGCCTGGGAGGTGGCCCATGCTTAAGCCACTGTCTCTGGCGGAAATGGCTCTGGCCCTGAATGGTCGTCTGCTGGGCGGGGACGTGGCGTTCAGCAGCCTGTGCACGGACAGCCGGCGCCTGCAGCCGGGGCAACTGTTCGTTGCCTTGCGTGGGCCGAATTTCGACGGGCATGCCTACCTGGCGGAAGTGGCGGCCAAGGGCGCCGTGGCGGCGCTGGTCGAGCAGGCGGATGCCAGCCTGGCCCTGCCGCAGTTGCAGGTGGCTGACACACGACTGGCGCTGGGCCAGCTGGGCGCACTGAATCGTCAGGCGTTTCGTGGCCAGTTGGCGGCAGTGACCGGCTCCAGTGGCAAGACCACGGTCAAGGAAATGCTCGCGGCCATCCTGCGTGCGGCGCTGGATGGCGAAGTGCTGGCCACGCGTGGCAACCTCAATAATGACCTCGGGGTACCGCTGACCCTGCTGGAGTTGGCCGAACAGCATGTTGCGGCGGTGATCGAACTGGGTGCCAACCATGTCGGCGAGATTGCCTACACCGTGGCCCTGGCGCGTCCGCAGGTGGCTATCCTGACCAATGCCGGGAATGCCCATGTTGGCGAGTTCGGCGGTCCGGAAAAAATCGTCGAGGCCAAGGGCGAGATTATTGAGGGTTTGCCGGCTGACGGTACGGCGGTACTTAACCTGGATGATGCCGCCTTCGCCACCTGGCAGGCGCGTGCCGCCGGGCGGTCGATCCTGCGTTTTGCCCTGCAGGACGCGCGAGCCGACTTCCATGCGGGCGAGTTGCACCGTGATGCCCGTGGCTGCCAGGGCTTTACCCTGCACAGCCCGCAGGGACAGGCCGTGGTCCAGCTCAACCTGCTGGGTGAGCACAATGTCAGCAATGCCCTGGCGGCCTGCGCGGCGGCGCATGCCCTGGGCGTCAGCCTGGCTGCGATGGTCGCCGGGTTGCAGGCCCTGCAGCCGGTGCCCGGGCGCTGCGTAGCGCAGTTGACGGCGCAGGGTGTGCGGGTCATCGATGACAGCTATAACGCCAACCCTGTGTCGATGTGCGCGGCGGTGGACATTCTGGCCGGTTTTGCCGGACGTACCCTGTTGGTAGTGGGCGACATGGGCGAGCTGGGCGAGTGGGCCGAAGAAGGCCATCGTCAGGTGGGTGCGCATGCCGCCGGCAAAGTCTCTGCACTGTATGCGGTAGGCCCGCTGATGCGCCATGCCGTGGCGGCATTCGGTGCCGGCGCCCGTCATTTTGCTGATCAGGCCAGCCTGATCAGCGCTCTGCAGGCCGAAACGGCCGGCACCACCATTCTAATAAAAGGCTCACGCAGCGCGGCGATGGACAAGGTCGTCGCGGCACTCTGTGGCCAATCCGGGGAGATTCACTGATGCTGCTGCTACTCGCCGAGTACCTGCAACAGTTCCACAAGGGCTTTGCCGTGTTCCAGTACCTGACACTGCGCGGCATTCTCGGCGTGCTGACTGCGCTCGCCCTGTCGCTGTGGCTGGGTCCGTGGATGATCCGTACCCTGCAGATCCGTCAGATCGGCCAGGCCGTGCGTAACGACGGCCCGCAATCGCACCTGTCGAAGAAAGGCACGCCGACCATGGGTGGCGCGCTGATTCTTACGGCCATCGCCATCAGCACATTGCTCTGGGCCGACCTGTCCAACCGCTACGTGTGGACGGTGCTGGCGGTGACCCTGCTGTTCGGCGCCATCGGCTGGGTGGATGACTATCGCAAGGTGATCGAGAAGAACTCGCGTGGCCTGCCGAGTCGCTGGAAGTATTTCTGGCAGTCGGTGTTCGGCCTGGCGGCGGCTATCTTCCTGTATGTCACGGCGCAGAATCCGGTGGAAACCACGCTGATCGTGCCCCTGCTCAAGGACGTGGCGTTGCCGCTGGGCGTGGGTTTCGTGGTGCTGACCTATTTCGTCATCGTCGGCACCAGCAATGCGGTGAACCTCACCGACGGCCTGGATGGCCTGGCGATCCTGCCCACGGTGATGGTGGCCGGTGCACTGGCAATCTTCTGCTACCTGTCGGGCAACATCAATTTTGCCCAGTACCTGCTGATTCCCTATGTACCAGGTGCTGGCGAATTGATTGTGTTCTGTGCCGCACTGGTGGGGGCGGGGCTGGGCTTTCTGTGGTTCAACACCTACCCCGCGCAGGTGTTCATGGGTGACGTCGGTGCGCTGGCCCTCGGTGCCGCGCTCGGCACTATCGCGGTGATCGTCCGTCAGGAGATCGTGCTGTTCATCATGGGCGGGGTGTTCGTCATGGAAACCCTCTCGGTGATGATCCAGGTGGCCAGCTTCAAGCTGACCGGCAAGCGCGTGTTCCGCATGGCGCCGATCCATCACCATTTCGAACTCAAAGGCTGGCCGGAGCCGCGGGTGATCGTGCGCTTCTGGATCATCACCGTGATTCTGGTGCTGATCGGCCTGGCCACCCTGAAGCTGCGCTGAGGACGTACCCGTGAGCCTGATCGCTTCCGACCAGTTTCGTATTGTTGTCGGCCTCGGCAAGAGTGGCATGTCCGTGGTGCGCTTCCTGGCGCGCCAGGGGTTGCCTTTCGCGGTAGCCGATACCCGCAGCAACCCACCGGAGCTGGCCACCCTGCAGCGCGATTACCCGCAGGTGGACGTGCGTTGCGGTGAGCTGGATGTCGATTTTCTGTGCCGCGCCGCGGAGCTCTATGTGAGCCCCGGCATGGCCCTGGCCACCCCGGCGCTGCGCGAAGCCGCCGCGCGCGGCGTGAAGATGTCCGGCGACATCGACCTGTTCACCCGCTACGCCAAGGCCCCGATCGTTGCCATCACCGGTTCCAACGCCAAGAGCACCGTGACCACCCTGGTCGGCGAGATGGCGGCGGCGGCCGGCAGGAAGGTGGCGGTGGGTGGCAATATCGGTACCCCGGCGCTGGACCTGCTCAGCGACGAGGTCGAGCTGTACGTACTGGAGCTGTCCAGCTTCCAGCTGGAAACCACCGAGCGTCTGAATGCCGAGGTGGCCACCTGCCTGAACATCAGCGAAGACCACATGGATCGCTATGACGGCATGATTCAGTACCACCTGGCCAAGCACCGCATTTTCCGCGGTGCCCGCCAGGTGGTGGTCAACCGCGATGATCCGCTGTCGCGTCCGTTGATTGCCGATCAGGTGCCGTGCTGGAGCTTTGGTCTCGACAAGTCGGATTTCAAACGTTTCGGCCTGTTGCAGCAGGACGGCCAGAGCTATCTGGCGCTGCAGTTCCAGCCGCTGCTGGCCACTACCGAACTGAAGATACGTGGCGCGCACAACTACAGCAACGCGCTGGCAGCGCTGGCCCTGGGGCATGCCGTAGGCCTGCCAATGGCAGCGATGCTCCAGGCGCTGCAAGCCTTCCCCGGCCTGGCCCATCGTTGCCAGTGGCTGCGTGAGCGCCGGGGCGTGAGCTACTACGACGACTCCAAGGCCACCAATGTTGGCGCCGCGCTGGCGGCCATCGAAGGGCTGGGCAGCGATATCGCCGGCAAACTGCTGCTGATTGCCGGCGGTGACGGCAAGGGCGCCGATTTCTCGGCGCTCAAGGCCCCCGTTAGCAAATTCTGCCGCGCCGTGGTGTTGCTCGGGCGCGATGCCGAGCGGCTGGCCGATGCCTTGGGCGATGGTGTGCCACTGCTGCGCGTGAGCAACTTGGAAGAGGCGGTTGCGCGCTGCACGGAGTTGGCCCAGCCAGGGGATGCGGTACTGCTGTCGCCAGCCTGCGCCAGCCTGGATATGTTCAAGAACTTCGAGGAGCGCGGCCAGCTGTTTGCCCGCGCCGTGGAGGCCCTGTGCTGAGTCGTTTGGCCGAGCTGCTCAAGCAGCCGTCGCCGCTGAACAGTGGGCGCGGCATTGACCTGGACTTCCCGCTGCTGGCGGGTTGCCTGGCACTGCTTGGCCTGGGCCTGGTGATGATTGCCTCGGCTTCCACCGAGGTGGCTGCCGCGCTGTCCGGTAACCCGCTGTATCACATGATCCGTCACCTGGTGTACCTGGCCATCGGGCTGTGTGCCGGGTTGTTTGTGTTGCTGCTGCCGTTGTCGTTCTGGCAGCGTGCGGGAGCGCCACTGCTGCTGGTGTCTTTTGTGCTGCTGATTCTCGTGCTGCTGCCGGGGATCGGTCGAGAGGTCAACGGTGCCAAGCGCTGGATTGGCTTCGGCCTGTTCAACGTGCAGCCGTCCGAGCTGGCCAAGCTGTTCACCGTGGTTTTCCTGGCGGGTTATCTGGTGCGTCGCCGCGAGGAAGTGCGCAATACCTGGCGTGGCTTCTTCAAGCCGCTGGTGCTGCTGGGCATGCTGGGCTTCCTGCTGCTGGCCGAGCCCGATTTCGGGGCCACCGTGGTGCTGTTTGGCGCGGCGATTGCCATGCTGTTCCTCGGCGGGGTCAGCCTGCTGCGCTTCATCCCACTGGCCAGCGCGGTGCTCGGCGCCGGGGTGCTGGTGATGACCAGCCAAAGCTACCGTATGCAGCGCCTGCTCAACTTCGTCGATCCGTGGGCCGATCAGTTTGGTGCCGGCTACCAGCTCAGCCAGGCGCTGATTGCCTTCGGGCGTGGCGAGTGGTTCGGCGTGGGCCTGGGCAACAGCATCCAGAAGCAGTTCTATCTGCCGGAAGCGCATACCGACTTCGTGTTTTCCGTGCTGGCCGAAGAGCTGGGTATGCTGGGGGCGCTGATCAGTGTGGCGCTGTTCGTCTTCGTCAGTGTTCGCGCGCTGTACATCGGCCTGTGGGCCGAGCAGGCGCGGCAGTTCTTCGCGGCTTACCTGGCCTATGGCCTGGCGGTGCTGTGGATCGGCCAGATCCTAATCAACATCGGCGTGAACGTCGGCCTGCTGCCGACCAAGGGACTGACCTTGCCCTTCCTCAGCTATGGTGGCAGCTCGCTGGTGATCTGCTGTGTCAGCCTGGCCTTGTTGCTGCGTATCGAGTGGGAACGGCGTACGGCCTTGCTGGGCAGTGCCGACTATGAGTTCCGCGAGGAGGACTTCCTCGAACCGGCCCCTGCGCCGTTGTCGGGAGGGCTGCGCCATGGCCGCTAAGGTGCTGATCATGGCTGCCGGCACCGGCGGTCACGTATTCCCGGCGCTGGCCTGTGCCCGCGAGTTCCAGGCACGCGGCTACGAGGTGCACTGGCTGGGCACGCCGCAGGGGATCGAGAACGAACTGGTCGAAGCGGCCGGTCTGCCGCTGCAACGTATTCAGGTCAGCGGCCTTCGCGGCAAGGGCAAGCTGGCGCTGCTCAAGGCGCCCTGGCAGCTGTTGCGTGCCCTGTGGCAGGCCTGGCGTGTACTGCGCACGCTGCGTCCGGTCTGCGTGCTGGGTATGGGCGGCTATGTCACCGGCCCGGGCGGCTTGGCCGCGCGTCTGTCCGGCGTGCCGCTGGTGATTCATGAGCAAAATGCCGTTGCCGGTACGGCCAATCGTGCCCTGGCGCCGTTGGCGGCGCGCATCTGCCAGGCGTTTCCGGGCGCCTTTGCCGCATCGGCCAAGCTGCGTACCACGGGTAATCCGGTACGCCCGGAAGTTTTTCTTACGCCCTCTGTGCCGCAGTCCGCGCATCGCCCGCTGCGTCTGTTGGTGCTGGGCGGCAGCCTGGGTGCCGAACCGCTCAACCGCCTGCTGCCCGATGCGCTGGCCTTGTTGCCGGCGGAGCAGCGCCCGCAGGTCTGCCATCAGGCCGGGCGTCGTCACGCCGAACTGACGGCCGAGCGTTACCGCGCCGCCGGACTGGTTGCCGAAGTGCTGCCGTTCATTACGGACATGGCCGCCAGTTATGCCTGGGCTGACCTGGTGATCTGCCGGGCCGGGGCGCTGACCGTCAGCGAGCTGGCAGCGGCCGGCAAGGCGGCGTTCCTGGTGCCGCTGCCGCATGCCATCGACGACCACCAGACACGCAATGCCGAATTTCTGGTCAGTGAGGGCGCTGCCGTGCTCCTGGCCCAACGTACGACCGACGCGGCCCACTTGGCCGCGCAGCTTGCCGAGGTTTCCATGCACCGCGAACGTTTGACTGCCATGGCTGCCGCCGCCCGGCGCCTGGCCAAAGCCGATGCCACCAAGGTGGTGGTTGATACCTGCTTGGAGGTGGCCCATGGTTGAAAGCCGTAAAGCCATGCCGCAGCCGGAAATGCGCCGCATCCGGCATATTCATTTCGTCGGTATCGGCGGGGTCGGTATGTGTGGGATTGCCGAGGTGCTGCTCAACCTCGGTTATCAGGTATCCGGCTCGGACCTCAAGGCGTCGCCGGTGACCGAACGCCTGCAGCGCTTTGGTGCCACCCTGCATATTGGGCATGCCGCCAGTAATGCCAGTGGTGCCGATGTGCTGGTGGTGTCCAGTGCTGTCAATCCGAGCAACCCGGAAGTGGCGTATGCCCTGGAGCGCCGCATTCCGGTAGTGCCGCGCGCGGAGATGCTGGCCGAGTTGATGCGCTACCGGCATGGCATTGCCGTGGCCGGTACGCATGGCAAGACCACCACTACCAGCCTGATCGCCTCGGTGTTTGCCGCCGCCAAGCTCGATCCAACCTTCGTCATCGGTGGCCGACTGAATGCCGCCGGCACCAATGCCCAGTTGGGGACCAGTCGCTACCTGGTGGCCGAGGCCGATGAAAGCGATGCCAGCTTCCTGCACCTGCAGCCGCTGGTCGCGGTGGTGACCAATATCGACGCCGACCATATGAGTACCTACGGCGGCGATTTCAACAAGCTGAAGAAGACCTTTGTCGAGTTCCTCCACAACCTGCCGTTCTACGGGCTGGCGGTGCTGTGCGTAGATGATCCGGTGGTGCGCGAGATTCTCCCGCAGGTAGCGCGGCCGATCGTTACCTACGGTTTTGCCGAGGATGCCGACGTACGGGCCATCAATGTCCGCCAGCAAGGCATGCAGACCCATTTCACCGTGTTGCGCCGCGAGCGTGAGCCGCTGCAGGTCAGCGTCAACATGCCGGGCAATCACAATGTGCTGAATGCCCTGGCCACCATTGCCATTGCCACCGACGAGGGGCTCGACGATGCCGCGATCGTCCAGGGGCTGGCCGGTTTCCAGGGGGTTGGGCGGCGCTTCCAGGTGTACCCGGAGCTGTCGCTGGGCGAGGGGCGGGTAATGCTGGTCGATGACTATGGTCATCACCCTCGTGAAGTAGCGGCGGTGATCAAGGCGGTACGCGGCGGTTGGCCGGAGCGGCGCCTGGTGATGGTCTACCAGCCGCACCGCTACAGCCGTACCCGTGACCTCTACGAGGACTTCGTGCAGGTGCTGGGTGATGCCAATGTCCTGCTGCTGATGGAGGTCTATCCGGCCGGCGAGGAGCCGATTCCCGGCGCCGACAGCCGCCAGCTGTGCCACAGCATCCGTCAGCGCGGTCAGCTCGACCCGATCTATGTCGAGCGGGGTACTGACCTGGCCCCGATTCTCAAGCCGTTGCTGCGCGACGGCGACATCCTGCTGTGCCAGGGCGCCGGGGATATCGGTGCCCTGGCTGGCCAATTGTGCAAGCACCCCCTGTTCGCTGGTGAGTCGAAATGAGCCTGAAGTGCACCCTTGATCCGCAGGCCTTCGGCCGCGTTGCCGTGCTGTTTGGCGGCAAGAGCGCCGAGCGCGAGGTTTCCCTTAAATCCGGTAACGCCGTACTGCAGGCTTTGCTGCAGGCCGGGGTGGATGCGGTGGGGATCGATGTCGGTGACGATATCCTGCAGCGCCTGGCTGACGCGCACGTCGACCGTGCGTTCATTGTGCTGCATGGGCGGGGCGGCGAAGATGGTGCCATGCAGGGGCTGCTCGAATGTGCCGGCATCCCCTACACGGGTAGCGGCATCCTGGCCTCGGCGCTGGCCATGGACAAACTGCGTACCAAGCAGGTCTGGCATAGTCTCGGCCTGCCGACGCCGCGGCATGCCGCGTTGGCTTCGCCGGCCGATTGCCAGGCCGCCGCGGCAGAGCTGGGCTTTCCGCTGATTGTCAAGCCAGCCCATGAAGGTTCGAGCATCGGCATGGCCAAGGTCGACAACCTCACGGCGCTTATCGAAGCCTGGCAGGAAGCCGCGCGCTATGACGCGCAGGTGCTGGTCGAACAGTGGATCGATGGCCCGGAGTTCACCGTGGCCGTACTGCGCGGCGAAGTGCTGCCACCGATTCGCCTGGGCACAACCCACAAGTTCTATGACTACGAGGCCAAGTACCTGGCCGACGACACCCAGTACCTGATTCCCTGCGGCCTACCGGCCGCCCAGGAACAGGCCTTGCGCGAGCTGACGGCGCGCGCCTGCGAGGCGGTCGGCGTGCAGGGTTGGGCGCGTGCCGATGTGATGCAGGATGCTGCTGGGCGTTTCTGGCTGCTCGAGGTCAACACCGTGCCGGGCATGACCGATCACAGCCTGGTGCCGATGGCCGCGCGGGCTGCCGGCCTGGATTTCACCCAGCTGGTGCTGGCGATTCTTGCCGACAGCGTCGAGGCGAGGGGCTAAGCCATGGTCATGAGCCTGCGTCATCCCACGTCAGCGCCGCTGCGCGCACCGCAGCGCGGTGGCAAGCCGGCGCCACGCGGGGCCAGTCGCATGGTGGCCAAGCAACCCGTGCGCTTGAGCCTGCCGCGCCCGGACTTCAGTCCGCTCAAGCGCCTGCTCTGGCCGCTGGCGCTGGTAGTGCTGGGGCTGGGGGTCTATGAGGGGACTCAGCGCCTGTTGCCGTATGCCGACCGGCCGATCAGCCGGATCAGTGTGCAGGGCGACCTGCGCTACATCAGCCAGCAGGCTGTGCAGGAGCGTATTGCACCGTTCGCGGCGGCGAGCTTCCTGGAAGTCGACCTGGCGGCGATGCGTGGCGAACTGGAGCAGATGAGCTGGATCGCCAGTGCCGAAGTGCGCCGTGTGTGGCCCGATCAACTGGTAATTCGCCTGGAAGAACAGCTGCCGATTGCCCGTTGGGGAGAGCAGGCCTTGCTCAACAACCAGGGCCAGGCCTTTGCGCCCCGCGAGCTGGAGCATTATCAGCATCTGCCCCAGCTGGTCGGCCCGCAGCGTGCCAAGGAACAGGTGATGCAGCAGTATCAGGTGTTCAGCCAGCTCTTGCGTCCGTTGGGCTTCTCCATCGCCCGCCTGGAACTGCGTGAGCGTGGCAGCTGGTACCTGACGACTACGGCCAACGCCGAGGGGCACAGCCTGGAGTTGCTGCTCGGGCGTGACAATCTGGTAGAGAAACTGCGCCGTTTCATCGCCATCCATGAGGCCGAACTCAAGCCTCAGCTGGCCAATATCCAACGCGTTGACCTGCGCTACCCCAACGGCCTGGCCGTGGCCTGGCGTCAGGTAGAGCCGGCTGTCGCGCCTGCGACAGCGGTGAATTGAGGAGAAGGGAACAAGCATGGCAAACGTGCAGAGCGGCAAGATGATCGTCGGTCTCGATATCGGCACTTCCAAGGTGGTGGCGCTGGTCGGCGAGGTAACCGCCGACGGCCAGGTGGAAGTGGTTGGCATCGGCACCAGCCCGTCGCGCGGCCTGAAGAAAGGCGTGGTGGTGAATATCGAGTCCACCGTGCAGTCGATCCAGCGTGCGGTGGAAGAGGCCCAGCTGATGGCCGGCTGCCGTATTCATTCGGCTTTCGTGGGGCTGGCGGGTAACCATATCCGCAGCCAGAACAGCCACGGTATCGTGGCCATTCGTGATCGTGAGGTCAGCCTGGCCGACCTCGAACGGGTGCTCGAAGCGGCCCAGGCCGTAGCCATCCCGTCCGACCAGCGAGTGCTGCACAGCCTGCCGCAGGACTATGTGATTGATAACCAGGAAGGCGTGCGCGAGCCGCTGGGCATGTCCGGCGTACGCCTGGAGGCCAAGGTGCATGTCGTGACCTGCGCGGTGAACGCGGCACAGAACGTCGAGAAGTGCGTGCGCCGCTGTGGCCTGGAGGTCGACGACATCATTCTCGAGCAATTGGCCTCGGCCTACTCGGTGCTTACCGACGATGAAAAGGACCTGGGCGTGTGCCTGGTCGACATCGGTGGTGGCACCACGGATATCGCGATTTACGCGGATGGAGCCATTCGCCACACGGCCGTCATCCCGATTGCTGGCGACCAGGTCACAAATGATATCGCAATGGCATTACGCACCCCGACTCAGTATGCCGAGGAGATCAAGATTCGGTATGCTTGCGCCCTAGCCAAACTGGCCGGTGCGGGGGAAACCATCAAGGTCCCCAGCGTGGGAGACCGGCCACCGCGCGAACTGTCCCGCCAGGCCCTGGCAGAAGTGGTTGAACCGCGTTACGACGAGCTGTTCACCCTCATCCAGGCCGAGTTGCGGCGCAGTGGCTACGAGGATCTGATTCCAGGAGGGATCGTCCTCACCGGCGGTACCTCGAAGATGGAAGGTGCTGTCGAACTGGCCGAAGAGATCTTTCACATGCCGGTACGCCTGGGCGTGCCGCACAGTGTCAAGGGAATGACCGATGTCGTGCGCAATCCAATCTACGCAACCGGGGTTGGCCTGTTGCTGTACGGCCTGCAGAAGCAGTCCGAAGGCAGTGGGTACAGCGCGGGTGGGCGTGGTGAGGAGACGGCAACGCCGGTACTGGAAAGATTGAAACGCTGGTTCCAGGGCAATTTCTAAGCGCGGTAGCAGTAGGCGATACAACTAGAAAGTAAAAAGGAGAAGGGAAATGTTCGAGCTCGTAGACAACGTTCCGCAGAGCGCCGTCATCAAGGTTATCGGTGTCGGCGGTGGTGGTGGCAATGCCGTCAACCACATGATCAAGAACAACATCGAAGGCGTTGAGTTCATCTGCGCCAATACCGATGCCCAGGCGCTGAAGAACATCGGCGCACGCACCATCCTGCAGCTGGGTACTGCAGTGACCAAGGGGCTGGGTGCCGGTACCAATCCGGACATCGGTCGCAAGGCGGCGATCGAGGATCGCGAGCGTATCGCCGAGGTGCTGGAAGGCGCCGATATGGTCTTCATCACCACCGGCATGGGTGGCGGTACCGGCACCGGTGCTGCACCGGTGATTGCCGAAGTGGCCAAGGAAATGGGCATCCTCACCGTGGCGGTGGTGACCCGTCCGTTCCCCTTTGAGGGCAAGAAGCGCATGCAGGTGGCCGACGAGGGGATTCGTTCGCTGGCCGAGTGCGTCGACTCGCTGATCACTATTCCCAACGAAAAACTGCTGACCATCCTGGGCAAGGATGCCAGCCTGCTGTCGGCGTTCTCCAAAGCCGATGACGTGCTGGCCGGTGCCGTGCGCGGTATCTCCGACATCATGCAGCGTCCGGGCCTGATGAACGTCGACTTTGCCGACGTGAAGACCGTGATGGGTGAAATGGGCATGGCCATGATGGGTACTGGCTCGGCCAGCGGCCCGAATCGTGCGCGTGAGGCGACCGAGGCGGCAATTCGCAACCCGCTGCTGGAAGACGTCAACCTGCAGGGCGCACGTGGCATTCTGGTGAACATCACCGCTGGTCTCGACCTGTCGCTGGGCGAATACGCCGCAGTAGGTGAAATCATCGAAGCCTTTGCTTCCGAGCACGCGACCGTCAAGGTCGGCGCGGTGATCGATGCCGATATGCGCGACGAGCTGCACGTGACCGTGGTGGCTACCGGCCTCAGCTCGCGTTCCGAGAAGCCGGTCAAGGTGGTTGACAACACCCTGCAGGTGGCGAGCGCTGCTACCCTGCAAGCGCCGGCCGCCAGCGCGCCGCGCGCCGAGTCGGCATCTGTCAACTATAAGGACTACGAGCGTCCTACCGTGCAGCGTCAGAGCCACGGTAGTGCCGCCACGGCCGCACGCCTGAATACCCAGGAAGATCTGGACTACCTGGATATCCCGGCTTTCCTGCGCCGCCAGGCTGATTGATTGACTATATCGAGGGCATTGTTGTGATTGGTGTTCAGCAAAGGCCGGCTCTGTTATCATCGCCGGCTATTGTTGAAAACAGTTCGCAACTAGACGCAGTCTAAAACATGATCAAACAACGCACCCTGAAGAACATCATCCGTGCCACCGGCGTTGGCCTGCATTCCGGGGAGAAGGTGTACCTGACCCTCAAGCCGGCGCCTGTCGATAGCGGTATCGTGTTCCGTCGCGTCGATCTCGACCCCGTGGTGGAAATCCCCGCGCGCGCCGAGAACGTGGGGGAAACCACCATGTCGACCACCCTGGTCAATGGTGATGTCAAGGTGGACACCGTGGAGCACCTGCTTTCGGCCATGGCTGGCCTGGGCATCGACAACGCCTACGTCGAACTCTCCGCGCCCGAAGTGCCGATCATGGATGGCAGCGCCGGTCCCTTTGTGTTCCTCATTCAATCGGCTGGCCTGGAAGAACAGGACGCCCCGAAGAAGTTCATCCGTGTGCTGCGCGAAGTGACCGTGGAGGAGGGCGAGAAGCGCGCTACCTTCGTACCCTTCGACGGTTTCAAGGTGAGCTTCGAGATTGATTTCGATCATCCGGTGTTCCGTGGACGTACCCAGACGGCCAGTGTCGACTTTTCCAGCACCTCCTTCGTCAAGGAAGTCAGTCGCGCCCGCACCTTCGGTTTCATGCGTGATATCGAATACCTGCGTTCGCAGAACCTGGCGTTGGGTGGCAGCGTGGACAACGCCATCGTTGTCGATGAGTTCAATGTGCTCAATGAAGATGGTCTTCGTTACGAAGACGAGTTCGTCAAGCACAAGATCCTCGACGCCATTGGTGACCTCTATCTGCTGGGTAACAGCCTGATCGGCGAGTTCAAGGGCTACAAGTCCGGGCACGCGCTGAACAACCGCCTGTTGCGTACGCTGATCGAGGAAACCGATGCCTGGGAAGTCGTGATTTTCGAGGATGCCAGCAGCGCGCCCATCTCCTACATGCGTCCTGCTGCGGCAAGCTAAGCAATACCCTATCTCTTCTCTTTATTCAGGCCACCTTCGGGTGGCCTTTTTTATGTCTGCTTGTGACAGGCTGGCGCACCCTCTTGTGCGAGGCCGTGGCGCGATCGACACTCCCTGTGAAGACCTGTTGAGGGCGGAACATGAAGCGTTGGGCGGGAGTATTGGCCTTGTGGGTGGCGGGTGCCGCCTGGGGGCAGGACGTTGAGGTGCGCATGCAGGATATGCAGTTCCAGCCGGCGCAGGTGCATATCCGCGTGGGCGACAACGTGCGCTGGCTGAATACGGAGAAGCGCGGTTACCACACGGTATGGTTTCAGGACGAAGGATTGGACGAGTCCGAGCCTCTGTTTCCCGGCGAGGCCTGGCAGCGCTCCTTTGACCTGCCGGGCCGTTACGAATACCTGTGTGGGCCGCACCCGGACATGCGTGGGGTGGTGATTGTCGAGTAGTCAGTCGTCGGGCTGGACGTGTTCAGCCAGGCGTTGCAGTGCTGCCTTGAGGCGTGGGTCGCGGATGTCCTCGGCGCTTTCCAGCAGGTTGGCACGGGCGCTGGCCGAGCGCTGTGGCGGCGCGATGCTGCAGCCCAGGCCGGTACGCGTCGGTTGTACCTTGAAAAGGATGCGTTGTAGGCCGCGGAACTCGGCCAGACCTTGCAGCTGGCGGAGCAGGCGGCGCTCCTGGTAACGCAGGCGGGTGGCCCACTGGCTGTCGGTGATGATCAGCAGCAGGATGCCCTCGCGCCAGGAGGCCAGCCGGCAGAACGGCCGGGCGGCCGGCTGCAGCTGGCCATCCAGCAGTTGCTGCAGGCGGTTGAGCTGCTCGGCGCTGTGCAACAGGTCGCGCAAGGGCTTGAGCTCGCGCAGCAGCAGAGCGGGTGCTTTGGCATCGAGGGGGCGAAACGACATGGCTGGACTCCGCACAGGTCGCGGCATGGTAGCAGATGTGCGTCCTGGTGCACGGCGACAGTCCGGGAAGCCCCTTTCCTCACCGACATTTCCGAGTAGAATGCCCCTTCGCTTGCGGCCATGAAGGCTGCCTGGGTGTCGCCTGCGATGCTCTTCATTCCAACGCGTGGAAGTCCTGCCGATATGTTTGCCCCCCTTTTCAAGAAACTCTTTGGAAGCAAGAACGAGCGTGAAGTCAAGCGCATGGCCAAGGTGGTGCAGGCCGTCAATGCCTTTGAAGAGCAGATGCTGGCGCTCTCCGACGAGCAGTTGCGGGGCAAGAGTGAAGCCTTCAAGGCACGCCTGGCGCAGGGCGAAAGTCTTGATCAACTGTTGCCTGAGGCCTTTGCCGTCTGCCGCGAGGCGAGCAAGCGGGTCATGGGCATGCGCCACTTCGATGTCCAGCTGATCGGCGGCATGACCCTGCATGAAGGCAAGATTGCCGAGATGCGCACCGGCGAAGGCAAGACGCTGATGGCCACCCTGGCGGTGTACCTGAATGCGCTGTCCGGCAAAGGCGTGCACGTGGTAACCGTCAACGATTATCTGGCCCGCCGCGATGCCAACTGGATGCGCCCGCTGTATGAGTTCCTTGGCCTGTCGGTGGGCGTGGTCACGCCCTTCCAGGCGCCGGAAGAAAAGCGCGCCGCCTATGCCGCCGACATTACCTACGGCACCAACAACGAGTTTGGCTTCGATTACCTGCGTGACAACATGGCGTTCAGCCTGGATGAGAAATTCCAGCGTGAGCTGAACTTTGCCGTGGTCGACGAGGTGGACTCCATCCTCATCGACGAAGCCCGTACCCCGCTGATCATCTCCGGCCAGGCCGAGGACAGCTCGCGCCTGTACAGCGAAATCAACAAGCTGATTCCCAAGCTGACTCGCCAGGTTGAGGCCGAGGAAGGCCAGGAGGCCCTGCCCGGCCATTACAGCATCGACGAGAAGACCCGCCAGGTCGAACTCAACGAGGCAGGCCATCAGTTCGTCGAGGAACTGCTGGTCAAGGCCGGCTTGCTGGCCGAAGGGGAGAGCCTCTATTCGGCGCACAACCTCAGCCTGCTGACTCATGTGTATTCCGCTTTGCGTGCACACACGTTGTTCCATCGCAACGTCGAGTACATCGTGCAGAACAACCAGATCATCCTCATCGACGAGCATACCGGCCGCACCATGCCGGGACGGCGTCTCTCCGAGGGCCTGCACCAGGCCATCGAAGCCAAGGAGGGGGTGCATATCCAGGCCGAGAGCCAGACCCTGGCTTCGACTACCTTCCAGAACTATTTCCGCCTGTACGGCAAGCTGTCCGGCATGACCGGCACCGCCGATACCGAAGCCTTCGAGTTCCGGCAGATCTACGGTCTCGACGTGGTGGTTATTCCTACCCATCGTCCGGTGGCGCGCAAGGACTACAACGATCTGGTGTATCTGACCCAGGCCGAGAAGTACGAAGCGGTGATTGCCGATATTCGCCAGTGCCAGCAGGCTGGCCGTCCGGTGCTGGTGGGTACGGCTTCCATCGAAAGTTCCGAATACGTTGCGCAGTTGCTGGTCAAGGCCGGCATCGAGCACAAGGTGCTCAACGCCAAATACCATGAGAAAGAAGCCGAGATCATTGCCCAGGCCGGTCGTCCGGGTGCGGTGACCATTGCCACCAACATGGCCGGTCGTGGTACCGACATCCTGCTGGGTGGTAACTGGGAAGTGGAAGTCGCGGCCCTGGAAAACCCCACTGACGAACAGGTGGCGCAGATCAAGGCCGACTGGCAGAAACGTCACCAGCAGGTCATCGAAGCGGGTGGTCTGCATGTGATTGCCTGTGAGCGTCACGAATCGCGGCGTATCGATAACCAGCTGCGCGGTCGTTCCGGTCGCCAGGGTGATCCGGGCTCCAGTCGTTTCTATCTGTCGCTGGAAGACAGCCTGATGCGTATCTTTGCCTCCGACCGGGTGAAGAACTTCATGAAGGCGCTGGGCATGCAGCAGGGCGAGGCCATCGAGCATCGCATGGTCAGCAATGCCATCGAGAAAGCGCAGCGCAAGGTCGAAGGACGCAACTTCGATATCCGCAAGCAATTGCTGGAATATGACGATGTGGCCAACGAGCAGCGCAAGGTCATCTATCACATGCGCAACAGCCTGCTGCAGGCGGATAACGTCGCCGAAACCATCGACGAGTTCCGCCGCGAAGTGCTGAGTGCCGCCATCGACGCCCATATCCCGCCGCAGTCGCTGCCCGAACAGTGGGACATTGCCGGGCTGGAAGCGGCCCTGTACAGCGACTTCGGCCTGCGTCTGCCGGTCCAGCAGTGGCTGGACGACGACGAGAAACTCTACGAAGAGCCGCTACGCGCGAAAATCCACGATGCACTGGTTGCCGCCTACCACGAAAAGGAAGAACTGGCCGGTGCTGAAGCGCTGCGTACGTTCGAACGGCAGATGCTGCTGCGTGTACTGGACGACCTGTGGAAGGAACACCTGTCGACCATGGATCACCTGCGCCACGGTATCCACCTGCGTGGTTATGCGCAGAAGAACCCCAAGCAGGAGTACAAGCGCGAGTCGTTCAGCCTGTTCCAGGAGCTGCTCGAGTCGATCAAGCGCGATACCATCCGCGTGCTCTCGCATGTACAGGTGCGCCGTGAGGACCCGGTCGAGGAAGAGGCGCGTTTGCGCCGTGAGGCCGAGGAGCTGGCCCGCCGTATGCAGTTCCAGCATGCAGCGGCCCCCGATGTGATCGGCGATGAGCCGGCCGAGCCCGCTGCGGAAGGCGTCCAGCAACCGCAGCGCAATGAGTCGAAAATCGGCCGTAACGAGCCGTGCCCATGCGGCTCCGGGAAGAAGTACAAGCATTGCCACGGCAAGATTGACTAACAGGTCAGTGCTTGCCTGGCCTGTAAGGCCCCGCCTGCTTTACCGCTCTGGTGTGCGGCGAGGCTGATTCATCGTTAACCACGCCGCGAACGGCCAGCCTGTTCGCGGCGTTTTTTCACTGTTTCGTCCGTCACCTGTGTCGACAAGGAGCGCTTTCATGGCTGTTGGTCTTGGTCCTCTGCCTACCCTGCACCCGGTTCCCGGTTTTCAACTTGGCATTGCTTCGGCGGGCATCAAGCGTCCGGGGCGCAAGGATGTAGTGATCATGCGCCTGGCCGAAGGGGCGCAGATTGCCGGCGTGACTACCACCAACGCCTTTTGCGCGGCGCCGGTGCTGCTCACCCGTGAGCGTTTGCAGGGCGACGTGCGTTACCTGCTGACCAATACCGGCAACGCCAACGCCGGCACCGGTGCCGAGGGGCTGGCCAACGCCCGCCGCACCTGTGCCGCGCTGGCCGCACTGAGCGGTGTCGACGAGGGCGCGGTATTGCCGTTCTCCACCGGGGTGATCGGCGAGCCGCTGCCGGTGGCGAAGATCGAAAGCGCGCTGCAGGCGGCGCTGGATGATCTGAGCGAAGATCACTGGGCCGAAGCCGCCACCGGCATCATGACCACCGATACCCTGCCCAAGGGCGCCAGCCGGCAGTTCCAGCACGACGGTGTGACTGTCACTGTCACCGGTATCAGCAAGGGCGCGGGGATGATCCGCCCGAACATGGCCACCATGCTCGGCTACATCGCCACCGACGCCAAGGTCAGCCGCGATGTGCTGCAGGCTCTGGTACGCGATGCCGCCAACAAGTCGTTCAACCGCATCACCATCGATGGCGACACCTCGACCAACGATTGCTGCATGCTGATTGCCACCGGACAGGCGCCGCTGGCGGAAATCACCTCGGCCAGCGGCGAGCTGTTCGGCAAACTGCGCGAAGCGGTGTTCGCGGTGTTCATGGACATTGCCCAGGCCATCGTGCGTGACGGTGAAGGGGCTACCAAGTTCGTCACCGTGCAGGTCAATGGTGGGGCTACGCACCAGGAGTGCCTGGATGTCGCCTATGCGGTGGCCCATTCGCCGCTGATCAAGACCGCACTGTTTGCCTCCGACCCGAATTGGGGGCGCATCCTTGCTGCGGTGGGCTATGCCGGCGTGCCGGACCTGGATGTGAGCAAGATCGATGTATTCCTCGGTGAAGTGTGCATCGCCAGCCAGGGCTGCCGGGCCAGCAGCTACAGCGAAGAACAGGGTGCTGCGGTGATGGCCCGTGAGGAAATTACCATCCGTATCGAGCTGGGACGTGGTACGTGCAGCGAGACCATCTGGACCACCGACCTGTCTCACGAATACGTCAAGATCAACGCGGAATACCGCACCTGAGAAGCTGCCCACCTGCTGTTCTGGCGCCTGGTGGTGCGTGGCAGTGGGTGGGCACGAGGTTGTCGCTATGCGTATCCATGTGGCTGCCGCGGTGATTCGCGATGCGCAGGGGCAGGTGCTGATTGCCCAGCGTTCGCCCGACAAGCACCAGGGGGGACTCTGGGAGTTTCCCGGCGGCAAGGTGGAGCCTGGCGAGTCGGTAGCGCAAGCCCTGGCTCGTGAGCTCCATGAGGAGCTGGGGATCGCTGTGCAGCAGGCGCGTCCGCTGATCCAGGTCGCCCATGACTATGCCGACAAGCAGGTGTTGCTGGATGTCTGGGAGGTCAGTGCCTTTTCTGGTCAGGCACAGGGTATCGAGGGCCAACCGTTGCGTTGGGTGCCTGCCGAGACATTGCCTGATTACGCCTTCCCAGCAGCCAACCTGCCTATCGTGGCGGCTGCGCGCCTGCCAGACTGTTACCTGATTACCCCGCCCAACCTGTCCAGCGCGGCGTTGCTGCAGGGTATTCAACGGGCCTTGCAGCAGGGCACCCGGTTGATCCTGTTGCGTGCTCCGCAACTGACCGAGCAAGCCTACCGTGATCTGCTGGCACAGCTGCTGCCGCTGTGTGCAGGGCGAGCGCAGCTCATGGCCAAGGGCGAGCTGGCGCGGCTGGAGGCGTTTCCCGAGGTTGGCTGGCATCTCGATGCCCGTCAGTTGCACGCACTGGCCGGACAGGCGCGACCGCTGCCTGCGGGGCGCTGGCTGGCGGCGTCCTGTCATGATCCTCAGGAACTGGCCATGGCCGAGGCGCTGGGCGTGGACTTCCTCACCCTTTCGCCTGTGCTGCCCACCACCAGTCACCCCGGCCAGCCAGGGCTGGGCTGGGAAACCGTACGGGATTGCCTGGCGGTGTGCCGCTGTCCCGCCTACCTGTTGGGCGGGCTGGGCCGCCAGCACCTGGCGCAGGCCTGGCAGGCTGGTGCCCAGGGCGTGGCGGGCATCAGCCAGTTGTGGCCGACCTGATCACAGGCGATAGCGCTGTACGACCTTTTGCAGCTGGCTGGCCAAGCTGGCCAGTTGCGTGCTGGTGGCAACGTTCTGCCGCGAAGCATCGCTGGTTTCTTCGGCGATCTGGCTGACGCTGGTGACGTTGCGATTGATCTCTTCGGCGACCGAGCTTTGCTCTTCGGCGGCCGAGGCGATCATCGCGTTCATGTCGTTGATGGTGGCCACTGCCGCGCTGATCTGCTCGAGCAGGTGACCGGCACTGGCGACCTGTTCCTTGCCGCGTTGCGCCTTGTCACAGCTGCTTTGCATGACTTCTACTGCACGGTTGGCACCTTGCTGGAGCTTCTCGATCATCGCCTGGATTTCGCTGGTCGACTGTTGGGTGCGCGAGGCCAGTGAGCGCACCTCGTCAGCCACCACGGCAAAGCCTCGGCCCTGCTCGCCGGCGCGGGCGGCCTCGATAGCCGCATTCAGGGCCAGCAGGTTGGTCTGATCGGCAATGCTGCGGATCACGTCGACCACCGAGCTGATGCTGCCACTGTTGGCCTCCAGTTCATGGATGACCGTGGCGGCATGCTCGACTTCGCTGGCCAGGCCGTCGATCGCCTCGATGGTCTGCTGCACCACGCGCTTGCCGCTTTCGGCTTGCTGGTCAGCCTGTTCAGCCGCTTGTGCGGCGCTGGCCGCATTGCCGGCAACATCCTGGACGGTGGCCGACATTTCATGCATGGCCGTGGCGACCTGATCGGTTTCCAGTTGCTGGCGACGAATGCCATCACTGGTCTGGTGGCTGACCTGGGCGGTCTGTTCGGCGGCGGCAGCCAATTGTTCCACGGCGCCCGCCAGTTCCTGCATGCTGTGTTGTACGCGAGCCGCCATGCCGTTGAAGGCGCTGGCAATGTCGCCCAGCTCGTCATCGCCCTGGTAGTCCACGCGATGGCGCAGGTTGCCTTCGGCCAGTTGTTCGCCTCCCTGGCGCAAGGCCTGCACAGCCTGGGTGATACCCGATAGGGTGGCGGCGGCGATCAGGCTGACCAACAGCAGGGCGACACCCAGCGCCAGGCTGATGCTCAACAGCAACTGGTCGAATTGCTGGTCGGCACGCTCATGGTCGGCCTTGGCCTGGGCATGCTGTTGCTCGGTCAGTTGGCGGACACTGGCATAGGTGGTCATGAAGGCGGGTTGCAGGCGGGTCAGCAGGATGCCGTTGCCGCCGACATAATCGCCCTGACGCATGGCGCTGAGTACCGGACGTACGCCATTGTTCAGGTAATCGCCGAGATGCCGTTGCAGTTCGCTGACCAGACGCTGCTGTTGCTCGCTCATCGGCAGGCGCTGATAGTCGTCGATACGCTCCTGCATGATGCGCAGGCTGTTCTCTACGGCGTCGAAGTGCTGGCTGACGGCGTGGTCGTGAGCGTTCTCGTAGACGCTGCCAGGGCGGTGTTGCAGGGCCAGTAGCAACTGGCTGCGCGCATTGTGCATGTGATTGGTCAGATCAGCCAGTTTGTCTACCGGTAGCAGGACCTGGTTATACAAACGATCCAGCTCGGCATTGCTTTGGCGCATACCGCTGAGGCCGGCCAGGGTCAGCCCGAGTGCCAGTATGGCGAGCAGGCCGAGCAGGCCGAGTAGACGGGTTTTCAGGGAAAAGCGGGTCAGCCAGGTACGCATGAAGTGTCCTCTGCGGCAGGTTTGATAGCACTGTGCTTTTACTGTATCGGCTGTAGCTGCGACGATCTTGAGCTGGATCAGTCGTCGCTAGCGTGCAGGCTCTGGCGCAGCTGGTGCAGCTTGCGCATCAGGCTGGCGCTGGTAGCCAGCAGGTTGGCCAGCGCCTGGCTGATATCCTGGCGCGCGTCTTCCCTGTGACGGCGGAGTAACTGCACGGCCAGTTCATGAAGTGCGGCGTGCTGCTTCAGCAATGCCTGGAAGTCTTCGCGTCCGGCATAGCGCTGGTGGGTTTCCGGCTTGTCCAGCCAGCGTCCGAAACGACAGCTGTCGGCGTGGGCCTGGGGCGCGTCACTCTGCTGGCCGGATAGGTACTCCTGTAGCTGGCGCAGCCAGGCCACGTGCGCCAGTTCGGCCAGCAACAGTTGTACGCCCTGTTCGTCCAGCGCCTGGCTGGCCTGCCAGCTGGCAGGGGGCTGCCAACTGGCCAGCCAGGCGGCTACGGCCTGAGCGGGCATCGGCCGGGCGATGGCGTAACCCTGGCCCAGCTCACAGCCCAGTTGCAGCATCAGCAGGCCGTGGGCTTCGCTCTCCACGCCTTCGGCAATCACCTCGCGCTCGAAGCTGCGCGCCAGGCCGACGATGCTGTCGATGATCATGGCCTGTTCAGGGTCTTCGAGGGCTTGGCGGACAAAACTCTGGTCGATCTTCAGGGTCTTGGCGCGTAGCTGCTTGAGGAAGGTCAGCGAGGAAAAGCCGGTGCCGAAGTCATCCAGGGCGAATTCAATGCCTTGGGCCTGCAGCTGATCGACCAGTTGCGAAACGTGCTGCATGTCCTGCAGGGCGCCGGTTTCCAGAATCTCCAGGCGCAGTTGCTGGGGGCGTAGTTGTGGGTACTGCTGCAGGCGCTGCAGCAGTTGCTCGGCGAAGTCATCGCTGTGCAGTTGATAGCTGTCGACATTCACGCTGACGCAGGTATCGATCCCCAGGGCCTGCCATTGCGCCAGTTGCTGCAAGGCCTGGTCGATAACCCAGTTGCCGACCCGCAGGGCCAGTGGCTGGTTGCTCAGCGCCGGAATGAACAGCGCCGGTGGCAGCAGGCCGCGCTCCGGGTGCTGCCAGCGGATCAGGGCCTCGAAGGCCTTGACCTGGCCGCTGCGCATGTTGACCTTGGGCTGGAAGTACAGGCGCAACTCCTGGTTGTCCAGTGCCTGGCGGATCTCTTCCAGGCGGATGTATTGCACACGGGTGTGCTCGTCATGAGCCGCATCGAACAGGTGGCAACGGTTTTTGCCGATCAGCTTGGCCTGGTACATGGCCTGGTCGGCCTGGCGCAGCAGTTGTTCGGCGTCTACCGGGTTGTCCTGCGGGTAGCGGGTGACGCCAATGCTGGCGGTACAACTGAATTGCCGCTCGCCCTGTTGCCAGGGTTGGCTGATGCTCTCCAGAACGCGCAGTAGAGGGGTGAGATAACTGTCCGGCGCTTGCAGGTTGCACAGGACGATGGCGAATTCATCGCCACCGGTGCGCGCCAGGTACTGGGGCTCGCGCAGGCTGCCTTGCAGGCGGCGCACGACTTCCTGCAACCATTGATCGCAGGCGTCACGGCCGAGTTGCTGGTTGAGCTGGGCGAAGTCGTCCAGGTCGATATACGCCACCGCCAGGGTGCTGTTGTCCTGCAGGGCCTGCTGCATGCAATGGTTGAGCATTTCGCCGAACAGTACACGGTTGGCCAGGCCGGTCAGGGCGTCATGGCGCTCGACATAGCTGAGTTGCTGCTGATGCTCCTTGTGCTCGGTGATGTCGATATCGATACCCACCACCAGCAGTGGCTGCTGTTGCTCGTCGCGTTGCATGATGCGCCCCAGGCTGCGTCGCCATAGCCACAAGCCGTTGCGGTGCTGGATACGGTATTCGGCACTGTAGCTGTCGCGCTGACCGGCCAGGTGCTCCTGCAGGTTTTGCATCACCTGTGGCAGGTCTTCCGGATGTACGCGGTTTTCCCAGACGGCAAAGGTGGGAGGGCCCAGCTCCTCGAGCTGGTAGCCAAGCATCTGCGCCCAGCGCGGGTTATAGCGCACCTGGTGGCTTTGCAGGTTCCATTCCCAGGTGCCCGCCTCGGCGGCTTCCAGGGCCGTGGCCAGGTGCTGGCGTTGCACCTCCAGGGCATCCTGCTGCTGTTTCAGCGCGGTGATGTCATGGGCGATGCCGAGCACCCCGATCAGCTGTCCCTGACGATCGTAGAGGGGGGTCTTGCGGGTTTGCACACGCTCGCTGTGGCCATCGGCAAAGGTCAGCCATTCCTCGTTGGCCTGGGTGCCGCCGTGCTGGATCGCTGCCAGGTCGTTGGCGCGAAATTGCTCGGCGTGCTCGCGAGGCAGCAGGTCGAAGTCGGTTTTACCCAGCACCTGGCTCTCGTCGAGACCCCACAGTGAGGCGGTGCGTGCATTGCAGCGCAGGAATCGTCCCTGCGGATCTTTCAACCAGATCAGGTCGGGCAGGGTGTCGAGCAGCGTGGCCAGTTCCTGGTTGCGCTGCTCCAGTTCGTGGGCATAGTGCTGCAGCGTGGCTTCCTGCTGTTTGCGCTGGCGTATGTCGCGAAATACGCCGACATGGTAGCTGCGCCCGTGCAGCTGGAAATGATGGCCGCTGCTGATTTCCACCTCGACCTCGTGGCCGCTGGCATGACGGATGCGAGTTTCCAGCAAACGTACTTCATGCTGCTGGCTATTGCCCTTGTCCAGCTCGTGAGTGATCTTGGCCAGCTCGCTGAGCGGATGCAGGCTGGCAATCGGCAGGTTAAGCAACTCGTCGCAGGGGCGGCCGAAAAGCTGCTCGGCCTGTGGGCTGGCGCTGACGATGCGCTGGGTCAGGTCATCCGCCACCAGGATGGCGTCGGGGAGGCTGGCGAAGAGCGCCTGGAGTTGTGCGTTCGCTTCCAGGTAGGCGGTCACTTCATGGCCGATGGCGACGTATTGGCAATGCTTGCCATCCGGCCCCATCTGGCGATGGATGGCCAACTGCAGGGCATACTGGCTGCCGTCGGCACGCTGATTCCAGATTTCTCCCTGCCAGCGTCCCTGCTGCTGGAGCGCCTGCCAGAACGCCTGGAAAAAAGCCTGATCATGACGGTCGGAGGCCAGCAGGCGCGGTGACTGGCCAAGCACCTGTTCGGCGCTGTAGCCGGTGACGCGGGTGAAGGCCTGGTTGATGGCGGTGATGCGGTTCTGGTGATCGGTAATGAACAGCAGTTCATGACCCAGCTGCAGAACCTGACGAGCCAGTTCGCGCTCGGAAACGTCCTGGCGGGTGCCGATCAGGCGCAACACCTGGCCTTGTTCGTCACGCTGGATGACCTTGCCGCGTAACTGCATCCAGCGGCTGGCACCCTGGGCGTTGCGCAGTCGATAGTGGCATAGCAACTGTTCCTGCTGGCCGCTGTAGAGCTCGCCGAGCGCGCGTTGCAGGGTTTGGCGGTCTTCCTCGTAGAGCTGCCACGACGGGCTGTCATTGGCCTCGGGCAGGGTTAGCTGTCCCAGTTGCGCAAACAGGTCGCCGTGCTCGGCTGACCATTCCCAGAGGCCTTCGCTGGAGCCTTTCAGGAGAAATTTCCAGCGACTTTCGCTGTGCCGCAAGGCCGCTTCGGCACGTTCGCGGGCATGTTTTTCCTGCATCAGCTCGAGTGCCTGGGACGACAGCTGCTCATACATCTGCAGCACCGTGCTGATCAGCAGGGCGGTGGCACCACTCATTTCTTCATCGGCGCGCTGCCGGGCCGCCGCTACGTCCAGGCCATCGGCCACGGCAAACACGGCCTTGGCCATGCGCTTGTCGCTATCCAGAATATGAAAGGCCAGCCACTGGGTGAGGAAGGCAAATAGTTCACTGAGGACTTCGGTAAAGGGCCGTGCACTGTCCTGCAGTGCCTGGATGCGCTGGAAAAAGGCCGCATGGCTGTGCTGGTGCTGGTTGAGCCAGGGGTCATCACCCAGCGACGCTTGCCAGATCGCTTCCTCGCTGTGGAAGTGGTAATCGGCATAGTCAGCCAGTTCGCCGAGAATGCCCTGAATTTCCTCGGCGCTAACCCCCTGCACGTGTTGCTGGGCAAGGCGATTGAGCAGTTCGACCAGTCGCGCATGCTGCTCGTCGATGAGCGCAATGCCGGTTTCCAGGTTGCTGTTCCAGGGGAAGATTTCGAACGACTGGGCGGTGCTGGGCATGAATGATGGCACTCTGCTATCTGTGTGGCCATTGTATAAGTTACTAGGCCTAGAGCCTAGCAGATTGCCAGTTATTTGCAGGAATGGCTGCTTTTTATTGGGATCGATGCTATACATAAGTTGTGCATTATAATTTTTATGTATAGGTGTGGCCGTGACTCTTGATGAACTGACGGAACTGTCTGCGCGTGGTGCACTCGATGCGCTGCGCGTGCATTCGCTGCAGGGTGGGTACTACCTGTTGCAGGCTGTACAGGGTGGTGATCGTCGTCCGGTGCGTGACGAGCAAGGCGTGGTTCTGCTGTGGCGTTCACTGCTGCAGGTCCGGCAGTGTCTGGAGGGACGGGTGACGATGCCACTGGAACTTTGGCATGCCGAAGTGCATGAGGAGCTGTGTGGTTTGCCGGAGCAGCGCGGCGAGGCCTGCCGGTTATCCCTGGCCAACCCGTTATGAGCCGTGCCCCCCGTGTGGGCATGTTGCTTGGTGATCAGCTGTCCTGGCACTTGCCCCTGTTTGCGCAGCTGGATCCCGCGCATGACTGTCTGCTGCTGGCCGAGGTGCAGGAGGAAGCCAGCCATGTGCCGCATCACCCGTACAAGCTGATCATGCTGTTCAGTGCCATGCGTCACTTTGCCCAAGCACTGCGCGAGCGGGGTTGGCGAGTGCGTTATGTGCACCTCGACGATCCGCAGAATACCGGCAGCCTGGCTGGTGAACTGGCGCGTGCGCTGCATGAAGAAGGTGCCGGGCAGGCGCACCTCTGCGAGACCGGTGATTGGCGGGTCGAGCAGTCCCTGCGTGAAGCCGGCTTGCCGCTGCACTGGCACGCCGATACGCGGTTTTTTTGTTCCCGTGAGCAGTTTGCTGCCTGGGCGGCCGGTAAGCGTCAGCTGCGCATGGAGTTCTTCTACCGGCAGATGCGCCGCGAGCAGGGCCTGCTGATGAATGGTGATGGCACGCCAGTGGGTGGGGCGTGGAACTTCGACAAGGACAACCGCAAACCGCTGGGCCGTCACAGCAAGCCGCCGCTGCCGCTGTATTTCAGCGCGGATGCCATCACCCTGGCTGTGCAGGCGCTGGTCGAGCAACGTTTTGCCGCACATTACGGTCGCCTGCAAGGCTTTGCCCATGCGGTCACCCATGCCCAGGCGGAGCAGCTCTGGCAGTACTTCCTGGACAACGGCTTGGCGGCATTTGGCGACTATCAGGACGCCATGGCCAGTGATGAGCCGTTTCTGTTCCATGCGCGGATCAGTGCGGCGTTGAACATCGGCCTGCTGGATGTGCGCCAGTTGTGTCGGGACGTCGAGGCAGCCTACTGGCAGGGTAGGGTGCCGTTGAATGCCGCTGAGGGGTTCATTCGCCAGTTGCTGGGCTGGCGCGAATATGTACGAGGTATCTACTGGTTGTTGATGCCGGAGTATGCGCAGCGCAATGCACTGGGTAACCAGCGTGCTCTGCCGGCGTTCTACTGGAGCGGGCAGACGCAGATGAACTGCATGCGTCAGACCATCGGCCAGACGCTGGAGCACGCCTATGCCCACCATATCCAGCGGCTGATGATCACCGGCAATTTTGCCTTGCTGGTCGGTATCCAGCCGCAGCAGCTGTGCGACTGGTACCTGGCGGTGTATATGGATGCGTTCGACTGGGTCGAGCTACCCAACACCCTGGGCATGGTGCTGCATGCCGATGGCGGCTATCTGGGTTCCAAGCCCTACTGTGCCAGCGGCCAGTACATCAAGCGTATGTCCGACTACTGTAGCGGTTGTCGTTATCAGGTCAGCCGCAGCACGGACGAGCAGGCCTGCCCGTTCAATGCCCTGTACTGGCATTTCCTGATGCGTCATCAGGCGCAACTATCGGCCAATCCGCGCCTGGCCATGCCTTATCGCAACCTGGCACGCATGGCTGAAGGCCAGCGTGAGGCGCTCTGGGCGCGTGGCGAGCAGTTGCTGGCGCGCCTGGACCGTGGCGAGATGCTATGAGGCGCAAAGCCGACTTGCCGCGCAAGACCTGCGCGTGTTGCGGATTGCCGTTTACCTGGCGCAAGAAATGGCAGCGCTGCTGGGACGCAGTGCGCTATTGCTCGCAGCGTTGCCGCCAGCAGCGTGGCCGGTCGGCGTGATCGGGGGACTGTGTTAGGCTGGCCGCCCTTTTATCTGCCTGGAGCCGGCCATGTCCGAACTCAATCTGTCCACCGATGAGGCGCGCGTCAGCTACGGTATTGGCCGCCAGCTGGGTGACCAGCTGCGTGACAACCCGCCGCCCGGCGTGGAGCTGGAGGCCATTGTCGCCGGCCTGCGCGATGCGTTTGCCAGCCAGCCCAGCCGTGTGGCGGCTGAGCAACTGAATGCCAGCTTCCGGGTTATCCGTGAGCGTATGCAGGCGGAAGCTGAGCTGAAAGCCCAGGCGGCCGCCGCAGTAGGGCGTGACTATCTGGCCAGCAATGCGCAGCGTGAAGGCGTAGTGGTGCTGCCCTCCGGCCTACAGTATGAAGTGCTGGTGACGGGCGAAGGCGCCAAGCCGGGGCGTGACGATCATGTGCGTACCCACTACCACGGTACGCTGATCGATGGCACGGTGTTCGATAGTTCCTACGAGCGCGGCCAGCCTGCCGAGTTCCCGGTGGGTGGCGTGATTGCCGGTTGGGTCGAGGCGTTGCAACTGATGAATGCCGGCAGCAAGTGGCGCCTGCATGTGCCCAGCGAGCTGGCCTATGGCGAGCAGGCGGTAGGCAGCATCCCGCCGCATAGCGTGCTGGTGTTCGACGTTGAGCTGCTCGACATTCTGTAAGGCTTGCAAACCGGCCCCCGCCATCTGGCGGGGGCTGGCAGTTACCCGCCCAGGCTGGGGCGCAAGGCGCGGGCGTAGCAGAACAGGAAGAGATTGCGCACCAGCTCCTTGAGCGTGGCCGGCTCACAGGAGGCGAAGTCGCTGAGATCCAGCTCGCCCTGTTCGCGGAGTTCCTGTAACGCGTCCTCATGCAGCACCGCACAGATTTCGCCGGTCTCGCGATTGAGGATACGCAGGCAGGGGTGCGGGCGATCCAGCCACGCATCGATCATGTAAGTCATGTGCTCATTCCTCCTGTTGTTCACATCTATGGAATGAGAATAATTCTTATTAGCGAAATAGCAAGTGCCTATTGGCGCTTTTCTCTATGCGCGTCGCGCGCTTCGTTAAAGATGCTTGAGCCATTCGCGCAATAGCTGCTCCTGAGCCTCGCTCAGGTCGATGATCTGGAAGCCCGCCCAGGCATGGCTGCCATCGGCCCCCGGGCGTGACCACAGGCAGTCGGCGCCCAGTTGCAACTCCTGAATGCCATTGAGCGGAGTGGCCAGGCACAGGCGGATCTGCCACAGGCTGTCCACGGCAATCTGCTGCTCGCTGAACAGCATGAAGCCTGTTTCTGAGAGGTCAGCTACCCGTCCCAGGCGGACGTTACTGTTGGCGTCGAAGGCTTCCAGCTGGTGCAGGTTGGTATGGCGGGGATGCTGGCGACGTTCATCCATGACGAATCCTCATTGGCGCGGGGCGTTGCGCCCGGAAAAGCGTTGCAGGACGCGGTAGATGGCATGCAGGGCGCGATCGACCAGTGGGCTTTGCCGTTCCGGCGCGATGATGCGCGCCAGGCCTTGTTCAAGTTCGCTGGCCAGCAGGGTGACTGGCTTGATGGCTACGCGTTGTCCGCTGTGGTCGACAAACATGTAGTTGCGGGTGGTGGGACTGAACCAGGACAGTTTGAGGCGGCGCTGTTGCTGGCCATCGCTGAACTCGAACCAGGTGCCGAATTCCAGTTGCTCCAGCTCTTTGATCAGGGCCTGGGCGCGGGGCGTCAGGCCGGAACTGGGCTGTTCCTCCAGAAGCTTGGCATCCTCACCCAGCATGGCACCGAGCGGACTGTTGGGTAGCTCGGGATTGAGGCGGTCGGCCAGTTGTGGCTGCTTGGCCTGGATGGCGTGCTGGCAAGCCACCAGATCCTGCAGCAGGCGACGAATGCCTTCCTCGTGATAGCCACCCAGCAGCTCCAGGCCTTTGCGGATGTCTTCCAGCAGGGCCAGGCGTAGTTTCTGCAGGCGTTGCTGACCGTCGCTGTCCAGCGGCGTACCGCTCCAGGCGAGCTGCTCCGCCACTTCCAGTGAGCGCTGCCAGGTATGGCTGTCCTGGCCGTGCCGCAGCAGGGCGAAAACCAGGACATCGCTCCAGGTCAGTTCAAGAAAGTTGCGGATAATGCTGGGTAGCGCTTGGCGGGTGACGATGCGGGTGATCTGCTCAACCGCCAGCTGGCGCGCGCCAAGCAGCCGGTCACGGCCCTTGATGGCTTCTACCGCGCGCTTCTCGCGCAGTTCTACCTTGTGCTGCAGGGTGGCGACAAACTGGTTGAATTCGTTTTGCAGCTCATGGAACAGCTGCAGGTCACCGCAGAAACGTTGCATGACCTGTTCGACCGTCCACTGCAGTTTGGCCAGCAGGCCGGCTTCGTCATCATTGCCGGCGTACAGCACGCCTGCCTGGGCCATGCTGTTGAGCAGCCGGCGTGCCGGGTGCTGGTGCTGGGTAAACAGTGCCTTGTCCTGCAGGGCGATTTTCAGATATGGCGTGTGCAGGTGCGACAGAGCGGTCTTGCAACTATCCGGGAGGTTGTCGTCATCCAGGATGAAGTCAAACAGCATGCCCACCAGATCGATGACGTCGGCTTCCTGTTCGGCCAGTTTGTGCTGCTCCGGCGCCTGACTGAACGCAGCCAGTTGCTCCTGAAGTTCTCGCTTGAGGCTGGCCGTTGGCTGCGGTTGTTGCAGACGCTGGCCCAGCTCGGCAGCAGATTGGCGTTGCAGACGATCCAGCGCGGCGAGCAGTTCATCGGCGCTGTAGGTTTCCGTGGCACTGTGCGGAGCCAGACTGGCCATGCTTGGCTGGCCGCCGGGGAGTAGCTCGCTGCCTGGCTGTGCATGACGCAGATGCAGCAGTTGGCTGACCCCGCTGAACAGAAGGTGCGGATCACTGGGCGGGTGGCTGGCAAACATCAGTTCGGGTAGTGCGCCGCCTGCTGTGCTGGATGCGCTTGCATGACCTGCGGGCGGGTTGCCCGAGACAGGCTCGGCTGCGGGGGGGGCGGCTGAAGGCGGCTCGCTTGCCTTGCTGGACGCATGGCGTGCGGCAGCACGCTGTGGACTGAACTTGAGATTGGGCAGGATGCCGGCATCGACCAGCAGCTGGTTGAGGTTGCTGTATAACGCATCCAGATTGGCCATGACGTGCTGGTCAAACAGCAGATAAAGAATGACCTTGATACGCAAGGGCAGGCTGGTTTGCGCCAGTGCCTCGCAAAATCCCTGAGCAACGCAGTGTGGGCCACAGGGGTTGGCATTTTCCTGCAAGGCTGCACCACCATTGAGCAGAGCCAGACGCTGTTCCAGGGTGAACAGGCTCTGCGCACAGCGTGCCTTGACCCGGCTGACCATATTGGTGACTTGCAGGCTTTCCTCATATTCGTCGTTCTGGATCAGGCTGAGCTGTTCAGCATCCAGCTCTTGGGCAGGGGCTAGGTGTGCAGAATCACGTTGATCGAGGAAGGCGCTGAACTGTTGAGCAATGTACTGGTGATAGTGGCGTTCGATATGCGGACGCTGTTTACGAATGGCCCGCATGCTGTCGAAGAACAGGCCCTGCAGCTGGTTGTTCTCGGCTTTTTCCGCGTGCTCAAACAGCGTGTCGTCAACCTGGGCGAAGACTCCGCTCAGGTGTTCGGCCAGGCAATTCATCAGTTGCTGACGACAGCGCTGCATGAGTTCGCCGTGGCGTGGCTGAATGCCGCGCTGGGCGACAATCTGCGGTGTGCCGGGTTGGTCCTGGGTGCTCATTGACTATCCTGCCTGTGGCCTGGGGCCGGCACAGCTAAGGGTTAACAGCTGTGCACAGATATAGCAGGGCGCACAGTGACTGCAAAGTGCTGAATGCACAGCATATGCCAGGTCGCTGGGTTTGGTCTTTTCGTGACAAAGCCTCATGCAAAGGGTTGACAGGAGGCTTTGCCTGGGTAAAATGGCGCGCCTCTGAAGCATGAACACAACGTTGTCCATGTCGCAGAGTTGAAGATGTACAGTTCCGCGATAGCTCAGTCGGTAGAGCAAATGACTGTTAATCATTGGGTCCCTGGTTCGAGTCCAGGTCGCGGAGCCAATCTTCAGCCGGGGTATAGCGCAGTCCGGTAGCGCGCCTGTTTTGGGAGCAGGATGTCGGGAGTTCGAATCTCTCTACCCCGACCATCTTTTTGGGTCGTTAGCTCAGTCGGTAGAGCAGTTGGCTTTTAACCAATTGGTCGTAGGTTCGAATCCTACACGACCCACCATTTCCCTTATCTATCCTGTCGTTGCATTGATCAATCGGGTTTCAGCTCAAGTTGCTGAATAGCCTGGTTTATTGCTGCGCGCTGATTTTTCTCCAGGCCTTTCCCGCACATCAGATAGCGTAATTGGCCGGGTGGCATGTCAGCCAGGCTGAGTTGGCTCAGGCGCCCCTGGCTGAGGTCTGCCTCGCCGATCAGGTAAGGCAACTCGCGACTATCGACCAGTGTGTAATCGATGCGTTCGTTGAGCAGCATCATGACGATCTGTAGCGGCGGCGCGGTAATCCGCTGGCGTGCGGGTTGCTGCGCCAGGCGTTGGTCGATTGCGCCATAGCTGAAACCGTCCACCAGGCCGAGGCGGAGTGGGCTGTTCAGTAGTTGCTCGATCTGGCGTACCTCGCGGAGCTGGCCTTGCAGGGTGCTGCGGGTCAGAACCTGCATGGGCTCATCGCGATGAATAGGCTGGCTGAACCAGGCCAGCTGCGCGCGCTCGGCGGTCTTGAACCAGCCTATAGAGCAGAAGCTGGCCTGCGGATCGGCGACTTCCATGAGAATTCGTTTGGCCGGCCGGCTTTCAAACTGCACCGCTATGCCCGCCGCCGCGAAAATGGCGCGACTGCGTTCCAGCAGAAAGCCCGTCGGCTCACCCTCAACACTGTGATAGTAGGGTGGCTTTTCAATGTAGAAGACCCGCAGAGCCTGCGCCGCACAGGGTGTGCCGACCAGCAGCAGAGCGAGGAATAGAAGCGGACGCGTGGACATGACCGGCACTCCATTGCGAAAGTTCTCGCAGTATAGGTAGCGGTCGTGAGTCTGCTGTCAAAGGCTGGGGCCGACGTCAAACAGCGTGGTTCTTCCCAGGTTGCTGCGCAGAAACTCCGGCGCATCGGCGTGCGCGAACAGTACCCGTGCGAAGGTCGGGCCCACCAGGGACAGGGAGCGCCAGCCCTGGCGCAGATATTCCGTAGGCGGTGGGAATGGGCTGTTGAAGTCCGGTGTCACGCGCTTGAGGTTGACGAAGGCCAGCAAGTCGAGTTCGCCGGGGTCGATGCCGCGCTCTCGATAGTTGTGAGCCTTCTTGCGCAGCGTGGGGGCCAGGCGTGCTTGCAGTTGGCTGGCGCTGATGCGCTGTGGGCGTCGTTCGCGGCGCACCAGTTGGCTGAGGCTGAAGGCATTGCGACGGCGATTGACTTCTTCTCGCCATTCTTCATTGAGTCGGCGTCCTTCATCCAGGACAAAGAAGACTTCGAAGTTGGCCTCGCGAAACTGTACATCCGGAGGTTCCTGGCCGCTGCGGAACTCATCGAGCCGGTATGCCAGGTTGAGCGCCAATAGCAGGCGCTGACAAGCCCAGCGCTCACGCTCCCATTTGCGGGCGTTGGATAGCAGATCGTTGGCCTGTTCCGCATGGCGGGTAAGCAAGCGAAGATAGTCGCGCTCGTTCATGGCGGTATATTAACCGCTGGGTGTGCCAGGCGTATGCTAGTGCACGGCGGGAGGGGGTAGCGATGATTGCCGGACATTTGCTGACAGGTGAAACGCTGACGCTGTCGGCGTTGCTCTATACAGCCGGAATTTGCTGGGCAGTGGCTCGGGCGCCCTGGCTGGAGTTGCTCAGCGATACGCGTCGTCAGCACTTGCTGGGCGGCAGTTGGCTGCTGCTGTGCGGGTTATGGCTCCTGCGTCGGGATTTTGAGTCGGGTCTGTCCTTCCACTTTATTGGCATGACGGCGCTGACTCTTTTGCTGGACTGGCCCCTGGCGATCCTGGTGGGGCTCTCTGCGCAGTTGGCGTTATGCCTGCTGGGGCGACAGGAGTGGTTGGCGCTGGGCGCCAATGGGTTGCTACTGGTGTTGCTGCCGGTGTGGCTGAGCGAGGCGTGCAGTCGTTGGGTGGAGCGTTTCCAGCCGCGCAATCTGTTTGTCTATATCTTTGCCTGTGGCTTTTCCGCTGCCGGGATAGTCGCTGTGCTCAGTTGTCTGGTTGGGTTGGGCATGCTCAGCCTGGGCGGGCAACTGACCATCGTGGAAGAGTGGGACAACCTGCTGGGTTACCTGTGGCTGGTGCTGTTTCCCGAGGCGTTCATCAACGGCACCCTGGTTACGGCCCTGGTGGTTTTTTATCCGCAGTGGATGGAAACCTTCAATCGCACACGCTATTTGCAGGCGCCCTGGCGGCAGGACTAGCAGGCCGTTGCAAAACCACCTCGGCTTTGGCCTCCTGCCTCCATGCAGTGAGTACTACATGGAAGGCGGTCTGCTAAGCCGCTTAGCAGGCCGTTGAAAAACTACCTGCGTTGGCAATACAGCGTTGAAAACAGCCTCAAAATGCT